>DASPIL010000040.1 GCA_035629175.1 Verrucomicrobiia bacterium
TCGCCGCACGTGCTCCAGCGGCAAATCCTCCGCTTCAATCTTCTGCACAACGCCCATCTTGAACGCCTCGCTATACCGAATACCATGATTTTGCCCTGCTCGTTTTGCCATATGAGTGACAACCTATTTCAGGACCGGACCCTGCGGATTCTGCGGAGTTCCATTGATGTAACTCCGGAGGTCGCAAGCCCAATTGCATCTTGCTCCGCGTCGTCGTCTCCGCGTAGTTTTTGCGCCGAATGAAAGGCATTATCCTGGCTGGTGGCGCAGGCTCCCGGCTGTTTCCACTCACACTGGTTGCGAGCAAGCAACTGCAACCCGTGTACGATAAACCGATGGTTTATTATCCGCTGACGACGCTCATCGAAGGCGGCATCCGCGAATTTTGCTTGATTTCGACCCCCCATGACCTGCCGCGTTTTCGGCAGTTGCTTGGGGACGGAAGCGCGTGGGGATTATCGATTGATTATCGCGAACAGTCGAAGCCGGAGGGTATTGCGCAGGCGTTCCTGATCGCCGAATCTTTCATTGGCAATGACGCGGTGACTTTGATCCTCGGCGACAACGTGTTTTACGGCGGAGACAGTTTTCAACGGGCATTCAGCGAGTTCAAGCAGGGCGCGACGATTTTTGGATATCATGTCAACGATCCCGAGCGCTATGGCGTTGTGGAGTTTGATGCGAGCGGGCGCGCAATTTCGATTGAGGAAAAGCCTCAGCAACCGAAAAGCAACTACGCCGTGCCAGGACTTTATATCTTCGACAACGAAGTCGTGGCGGTTACGAAGGCACTGAAGCCCTCCGCGCGCGGCGAATTGGAAATCACTGACGTGAATGTCGAATACATGAAGCGGGGAAAACTCCGCGTGTGCCGCCTCAATCGCGGCTTCGCCTGGCTGGATGCCGGCACCAGCAGCAGCCTCCATGAGGCGTCAGCCTACGTGCAAACGATTGAGAAACGACAGGGCGTCAAGATTGGCTGCCCCGAGGAAGCTGCCTATCGCCAGGGATTCTTGTCCCTCGCCAAACTGCAGGCGCTTACCGGGAAGCTCCCAAACTGCGAGTACCGCCATTACCTGGAGAATGTTATCAGCGAGGCGACACGGCTCGCAGCAAATTCATGAGCTCAATTGTTGCACTCGCCGGCGCGACCGGCTATGTCGGCCAGGTTTTCGCCGCTGAACTCAAACGCCGCGGACACACCTGTATTCCGCTGACCCGCAAGGAGGTCGATTACACCCGGTTCGATCGGCTCCTGAATTTCCTGCAGGAACGCAAACCGGATTTCCTGGTGAACGCCGCTGGATACACGGGAAAACCGAATGTCGATGCTTGCGAAACTGCAAAAGCCGACACCCTTGCCGGGAATACGCTGCTGCCGCAAACGATGGCGCACGCCTGCGCCGCCGCGGGCGTTCCCTGGGGACATGTGTCTTCAGGCTGCATTTATTCAGGAGCGAAGATCGTTGAAAACGGAAGCGTCCGCGCCGAAAAGGACCTCACCCTTCCCGTGCTGCGGCGCCTGGTTGAGCAATCCCCCGAAAAGGTCCGCGGGTTTACCGAGGACGACGCGCCCAACTTTTCCTTCCGCGACAGCCCATGCAGTTTCTACAGCGGCACCAAGGCCCTGGGTGAAGAGGCCATGGCAAACACCGGCCAGAGCTACGTCTGGCGGCTGCGCATTCCCTTTGATGAGTTCGACAGCCCCCGCAATTATCTCAGCAAGGTTCAGCGCTACTCCAAGGTTTACGACAACGTGAACTCGATCTCGCACCGGCTCGATTTCGTCCGAGCCTGCCTGGATACCTGGGAATTGCGCGCACCGTTTGGCACCTACAATGTCACCAATCCCGGATTCGTGACGACGCGACAGGTGGTTGAACTGCTGGAGAAAATCCTGAAGCCAGACCGCAAATTCGAGTTTTGGGAAAGCGATGAGGAATTCTACAAAGTCGCTGCCAAGACTCCGCGATCCAACTGCGTCCTCGACATTTCCAAGCTGTTGAACGCCGGCGTGAAGATACGCCCGGTCGTCGACGCCCTCGAGGATTCCCTGAATCGTTGGACCCCTGAGAAGTAAACGGATCGCAAATTTCGCAGTTCTCCCATGAACCTACTCATTACTGGTGGCGCCGGATTCATCGGTTCCAACCTGATTCATCACATCATCGACGACCCGGCCGTGACGCGCCTTGTCAACCTGGATTGCCTCACCTACGCAGGCCATCTCGAAAATCTCGCAAACGTATCGAAGCATCCGAAATACGTTTTCGAAAAGGTTGACCTGCGGGACAAGGCGGCTGTCGCAGATGTGGTGCATCGACACAGGATCACGCACGTGATGCATCTCGCAGCGGAATCACACGTGGACCGCTCCATTTCCGGGCCTGGCGACTTCATCCATACGAATGTCGTGGGGACATTCAACCTTCTGGAGGCATGCCGCGACCTTTGGTTTAGTGCGCAATCCGGAATCCGCGACCTGCAAACGGAATGCCGCTTTCACCACGTTTCAACAGACGAAGTCTACGGCAGCCTGGGAGCCACGGGTTATTTTACCGAATCGACGCCCTACGCTCCGAATTCCCCGTATTCTTCCAGCAAGGCTGGAAGTGACATGCTGGTCCGGGCTTATCATCACACGTACGGTATGCCGACGGTGATCACCAATTGCTCCAACAACTACGGGCCGTTTCAATTCCCGGAAAAGTTGATTCCTGTCGTGATTCAAAGCGTCCTCGCTCGCAAGCCTGTTCCGGTTTACGGCGATGGCATGAATGTCCGTGACTGGCTTTATGTGCGCGACCACGCTGAAGCCCTGTGGACCGTGATCCGTCGCGGCACACTCGGCGAAACCTACAATATCGGCGGACACAACGAATGGGCGAACATCAACATCGTTCGCCTGATCTGCGATCTGATCGATGAACTCGCGCCCCAAGTCGGCGGCACCTCACAAAGCCTCATCACATTTGTGAAAGATCGTCCAGGCCATGACCGTCGCTACGCGATTGATGCTTCGAAGATCGAAAGAGAACTTGGTTGGGTGCCCGCCCACACGTTTGAAAAAGGAATCCGCGAAACCGTGAAGTGGTACCTCGAAAACCAGCCTTGGGTGAACCAGGTGCTGAAGCGCGGATAAAAGCGAACGCCCTGTGCCGACGCGAAGCGCCTCAGCACAGGCATTGAAATGTGCGGGAGAAGGTCGCTCGACTCTCGCAAGGCTGACGGTGAAACAGTTGCAGCGTTCAGAATAGCTTCGACAGCCAGCTCCGATTCCGCGCGACAAAGCGATATCCCCAGTCCACGACAGCCGCAAACCATGGGAATCGTTGATACCAGCGCAACCATCTGGCGGCGGATCCCGAGTTTGACGAACCAAGCGACCGCAGCACCGCTTCAGCTCCCCGGCTCACCGAGCCGTCAATTGAGACCAGGTGCACAGCTTCGTCGAACTGGGCTGCGGGTATTTCCGGAAAGCGTTCGGCCACTTCCCTGCCCTGCGAAGGAAGGTAATCAACACCTGCCCCGGTTGCCCGACGCCAGCGTTGAATCCAGCGGCGGCAGAAACCGCATTCGCCATCGTAAATCAGGACGGGGCGGGAGGGCCGTTGCGCAACGTGACGGATCATTTTCACTCTGAGATTACTGCGCACGGTACCTCTGGCCAAGAGGGTTTGAACGTGCCATTCTCTGCCATCCTTATGAAGATCGCGATTGGCTCCGATCATGCAGGTTTCCAATACAAGGAAGCCATCAAGCGCCAGCTAATATCCCGCGGCCATGCCGTTGACGATTTCGGATGCGACTCTGATGCGGTCCTGGTGGATTATCCCACCTTCATCCGCCCTGTGGCTGAAGCAGTGAAAAACGGAACAGCGGAGCGCGGGATTGTCCTCGGTGGGTCTGGAAACGGCGAAGCGATTACAGCCAATCGCGTCCAGGGAATCCGTTGCACGGTCTGCTGGAACCTGGAATCCGCGCGCCTGGCCCGCCAGCACAATGACGCCAATGTTCTATCGCTCGGCCAGAGGATGATCTCGCTCGAAGCGGCGCTGGAGATTGTTCGAGTCTGGCTGGAAACGCCGTTTGAAGGCGGCCGTCACGTGCGGCGTATTCAACTTATCGACGAACCCAGCCTCGCAACCCCGGGATTTCCGGCCCATCGAGTTCAGAGTTGAAAATCGCGGCGTCCGAATCTGTGTTCATCCGTCTCCATCCGTGGTTAAACTTCCCCCCTTCAATTCGCGAAGATTAGCGTAATTCGCGTAAACCCGTTTTCCCCCTTACCGCTTTGGTTCCCGCTCTCCCGCGCTGTGTCAGACGTACTTCGCCAACTCAGCCTGGCTGGCCGCCAGCACTTCCTTATGCAGCGACTTGCCGTGAGAATCGATGGTCACCACGGCCGGGAAGTTCTCGACTTCGAATTCCCAGATCGCTTCGGGCGCGCCGAATTCCTCCATCATGTAAACGTTCTTCACGCGTTTGATGCATTCAGCGAGCACCTGCGCCGCGCCGCCAATCGCGTGGAGATAGACCGCGCCGTAATCCCGGCAGGCCGCAAGCGTCTTGTCGCCCATGCCACCTTTTCCAATCACGCCGCGGAGGCCGAAATCACGGATGACCTGCCATTGATAAGGTTCTTCGCGGATCGAAGTTGTCGGACCCGCGGCAACGCACTTCCAGTTCCCCTGCTCGTCCTTGATGACGACGGGACCGCAATGATAAAGGATGCCTCCCTGCAGATTCACTTCGGGCGGGAGCTTGCCGCCTTCGTGCAGATATTTGTGAACGGCGTCGCGTCCTGTGAACACAGTTCCGCTGATGCCCACTTCATCGCCAAGTTTAAGGCTGCGAATGGCGGCTTCCGAAATTGGAGTGCCAAGGGAAATCATAGTTTTGATGAATTCGGGTCGAGGCAGCGGGTTCAATACAACCAGTTTTGCACGGCGCCGTCGCCATTCAGCGAGACACCCTGCCTTCGATAGGCCCAGCACATGTAGCTGACGCTGACGAAGTACGAGGCAGGCACGCGGTTCAGAACGCCGATCTTCGCACCGAGCAGCGTTGTTTTGCCGCCGAAACCCATCGGTCCAATTCCCAGCTTGTTCGCGGTTGCCACGATTTCCTTTTCCATCTGGTCCAGCTCCCCATTGGGATTGGTGTCGTCCAGCTTGCGCAGCAGTTGCTGCTTGGAAGCTTCATAGCCCGTGGCGCGGTCTCCGCCAATGCAGATTCCAAGTATGCCGGGTCCGCAGCCCTTTCCCTGCGCCTGCAGGACTGCATCGAGAATCGCCTTCCGGCAGCCGTCCAGGTCGCGATTCGCCTTTATTTTTTCATTCGGCAAGGAGTATTGAGCGCCGACATTTTCGCAACCCCCACCCTTCAAAATAAGCCGCACGCTGACTTCGGGGGAACGATGCTGGTGAAAATGCACGGTGGGTGCTCCCGGCCCGAGATTCGTCCCGTCATTCCTGCCCGTTATGGAATCCACGGAGTTCTGCCGCAGAAAGCCTTTTTTCGTCGCGAGCTTCACAGCTTCGCGTGCCGTGTCCTCAAACGCGATCTGATCAAATCCAATTGGACAATCGACGTAAAAAATCACGCTGCCGGTATCCTGGCAGATCGGCTGCGACTTGTTCTTCGCCAGCGCAATGTTCTGCTCAATGATCTTGATCGCGCTTTCCGCAATCGTCCCTTTCTTCTCCTCCTCCAGCGAACGGGTTATCGCTTTGTGGACGTCTTCGGGGATTTCAGCAGAAGTTCGGCGGATCAGTTCGAGCAGGGAGTCTTGCAACGCGTTCATTACGAGCCCGGAAAGTAAGCATGGACCCGGGTCTAGTCAACTGAACCGCCTGTTTAACAGATTTCTGCATCATCTGTTGAAGTATTGCTCAAAAGGCTGCAGAACCCCGAGCTTGAGAAGGACAACGATCCCGGCGGTGTAGACAAGGGAGATGCCAAGATCGCGGATCACACCCCGCCGGGTGAACTGTTTATCCCCGGCCCACATGAGCTTCTGCACGCCCTTGTGCATCAGGAGAAATCCCACGACGTTTGTCAGCCAATAGCCCACGATCACGGAGGCTTCAGATGCCGGCGGATGAAGCAGGCTGATGACCCACGCGAAGCCGACCGCGATAGGAACATTGATGAGGAGATCGTTCCACCACGACAGCGGCGACAGCATGAATCCAAGCACGGTGAGGATGCTTCCAACGATCTTCTGCCGGGCTCGCATAAGGCATCCTCCCTCCCGCGTGCTCGCTTGGTCGGCGCTGCCACCCAAAGCGCCGCACCCTCCGTGTCGCTTAGCGAATCAGCTTTCGCAGAACGTTGAAGTAACGAACAGCGATTTTCTGTTCGCCCCTGACATTCGGGTGCACCCCGTCGATCGTGTCGCGCTTAACGCTGAAGCTGGCCGCGAGGTTCACAATCCCAACCCTGCCGCCGCTCCGTTTTTGAATTTTGCACGCACTCTTCACTGCTGCCTTTAGCATCGACATGCCCCGCTTGCTTTGGCCCGCGTACGGGGTGGTTTGCGCAAGGAGCACGATCACGGCAGGATTCACCGCGCGCAATTCATCTATGATGCTGACAAGATTATTGCGCGTCTCGCTTGCAGGAATGCCCTCCAAAACATCATTCGAGCCGATGTCGAGCAGCACGATGTCGGGCACTGTCGCCGCAGCAATGGATTCAATGCTGAACAGCAGGTCACTGGTGGTCCAGCCCGGATGGCCTTCGTGGTGCTGGTCAAAATCAGTGTTCCCGGGTGAACCTCCCGCAACGCCCCACTGCGTTCCAACGAAATCCACATCGAACCCGCGTCGTGTCAGAATCGTCCACAGCCAGTAGCGATAACTTGAATTCGGGGCAAATGAGGATGTGACGGAGTCGCCGAGAGGCAGGATGCGCGTTTGACCGGCGAGGGAAGCTGGCAACAGGCAGACAACAGCAAGCGCGAGCAGAATGAATCTCTGAATCTTCATGGCGGCCACCATAAAAAACCCCTGTACCCCGGCCAATGGAGGGAATGCCCGAAGGGGGATAGGGTTGTCACCTGACGGAGTTCCTCTGAAGATTTCACTCCCGCGCGCATCCGGCCGGTGCGCGATACCGACGGCGAAGTCTGCGGACAGATTGCAAAAAAGAAAAGCCAGGCGTTACGCGTCTGCCTTGTTGATTCAATGGGAACGAACGCATTTGAATGGGAATCTGTTTAACCGGGCGAACTGTCAGACGCCTCGCTCATATCTGAAGCTTCTTCAAAATGGCTTCAGTGATCTCGCGTGCCTTTCTCCCACTGGCATCGCGCTCTCCTGTGATGCGGGTCGCGAAAAAGACAGACCGCTCTCCGTCCATCACGCAGCCAACAAACCATCCCAATCGCGCAATATCCGCCTTGGCGTCGCCCGCAGTCCCGGTCTTGCCATAAAAGATTCGCCGGTCCCGGTTGCGTGACAGTTCGATCAAATTGCGTGTCGTTCGCTGTGCCTCCTTGCTCACGGGGAGGCGGTTGCCCCAAAGGCGTCGAAGAAACAACACCTGCTCGTCAGCAGAAATCAGCAAGGTGCTTTCCACCCAGAAATTGGTAAGGCCGCCGGTTATGTCCTGATTGCCATAATCCAAGCGGCGAACATGGTCGGCCATTCGCTCCGAGCCGATTCGCCGAGCGATTTCCTGGTAAAACCACAGGACCGAATTGGACATGGCGCTTCGCATGGTATGGTCGCCGTTCCATGGCGTGATGGGCCTCATCACGCCATCCCACTTCAGAGAAAACTCCGGGCCCGTCACCACCCCCGTGTTCAGGGCAATCAGTGAATTGGCAATTTTAAAAGTCGAACAGGGTGTGAATCGCTCAGCACAACCTCCCGGATTGTAACGGATGTAACTGTCCGACTGCGCATCGTATAGAACAAAGCAGCCCTCGCGGCCGCCAAAAAGCTCGGAGAAGTCACGATTTGTGACCGTAGTGCAGAATCCCGCAGCACCTCCAGCCAGCCAAAACAGCACAATGATCAAATACTGCCTGTGGCGGCTAGGTTTTGTGGTCATGGCGCAATGACAACGGAAGTTCCAAGCCGATCAAGAAAAAAAGATGAGCGCAGCCGCCGAGAACGCATGTGACGAATATTGTCACCCACGATCCAGAATGCGACGCGCCAAGAAGTTTTAATCGCCCTATCTGGGCCCAATGATTGACCCATCGAATTCACTGGTAACTTCGATCCGGCCGGTCGAGCATTGCTCATCAACAAAACTTTAACCCCGAACCTGCTGCTCTCCGCATTAGTAGCAATCCTCGCTTTCGCACTGACCGATCGCGTTGCGGCTCAGCTGTTCACCAATCTGCATAATTTCACTGGCGCTGACGGAGCCTATCCCCAGGCTGGTTTGGTGTTATCGGAAGGCTACCTATACGGCACAACCTTTAGTGGCGTCACCTCCGGCAACGGCACCGTGTTCAAAATTAAAACCGATGGAACTGGCCTCGCGCTGCTGCATAGTTTTAGCGCCACGCCGTCTTCGGGACCTCCCTTCAACAGCGACGGCGCCAATCCGCAGGCCGGATTGGTATTGGCCGGCGACACCTTGTATGGAACGACGCGGAATGGCGGCACTTTCGGGAACGGCGCCGTGTTCAAAGTTAAGACGGATGGCACCGGTTATACGAACATGCATAGCTTCACATTGATGTTCGCCGCCACCAACAGCGACGGCGCACATCCGTATGGCGGTCTCGTCTTATCAGGCGACTCATTATACGGAACCACCTATCATGGCGGCAGATCGGGTCGGGGAATTGTTTTCTCCATCAGCACCAACGGCACGGGATTCACGAACCTCCACAGCTTGACAGGAACCGATGGTTCCAACCCGGCATCCACCCTCGCTTCGTCGGGAAGCGTTCTATTTGGCACTACCGCTTTCGGCGGCGGTGCCGGCAACGGAACGGTTTTCGCCGTCAATGCCGATGGCAGCGGATTTACCAATCTTCATGTTTTCTCGGCTGTTTTTGGCTCGAGTTTCACCAACACCGATGGAACGACGCTCTACACCGGATTGACTTTGTCAGGCAATGTTCTGTACGGGACGGCGTATGCGGGCGGATTTTTCGGAAGGGGCACGGTGTTTGGCGTGGGTACCGATGGCTCAAATTTTACGAACCTGCATAACTTCGCGCAAAATGAGGGAGCATATCCATCCGGGGAATTGGTGATGAATGGCGGCGCACTATACGGAACAACCTATCAAGGTGGCAGTTTTGGCGATGGAACAGTGTTTGCACTGAACACGGATGGGTCGGCGTTTACGACCCTCCACAATCTGCAATCGAGCACGGATGGCGGCTTTCCATTGGCGGGCCTGGCTTTATCGGGCAGCGCACTCTACGGCACTGCCCAGGGAGGCAGCTTCGGTGTCGGCACGATCTTCTGCCTTTTCGTACTTCCACGGCTGGAAATCACGCGGTCGGAGGCAAATATCGTTTTGAGGTGGCCGGCAAACGCCACAGCATTCGCTCTGGAATCAACGACCAATCTGGTTCCGCCGGTAGTTTGGAATGCGGTTGCTCAGGAACCGATCGTCGTTGAGGGAGAGAACGTGACGACCGAATCCATTTCCGGTGAGCAAAGCTTTTTTCGATTGCGGCACTGATTTGACGCGCGCAGTTGTGACTGCAACCAGGCGCGGGATCTTACGAGGCAAGCAGGACTTCCATGTGCAGCTGAGTTCGACTGCCAAATCCCATTTGAATGAAATAAAAAGCGGGCGGCTCCTCAAAAGCCGCCCGCGTGAATGTCCCGCTTTCGGTTATTTCTCAGCCATGGGCTGGAAATCCGGATAGGCGTGGTTGCCGTGCTCGCCGATATCGAGTCCTTCCATTTCTTCCTCTGCCGATACACGCAAGCCCATGACCATCTTGATCACGAAGAACGCAACGAAGGCGAAGATGAACGTGAACAGGCCGACGGCAATAATGCCTTTCAACTGGCTGATCAACTGGGCGCCTCCTGCTTTCGCACCAAAGATTCCAACAGCGAGGGTGCCCCAAATGCCGCACACCAGGTGAACCGAGAGAGCGCCCACAGGGTCGTCGAGTTTGACCTTGTCGAAGAACAACACCGAGAAGACGACAACGATTCCAGAAACCAGGCCTATGATCAGTGACGAGGTCATTGCCATCTGATCGGCTCCCGCTGTAATGCCAACCAGTCCCGCGAGGATGCCATTGAGGACCATTGATAGATCAGGTTTTTTAAGAACAACCCACGAGGTTATCATCGCGCCGATCGCACCTGCAGCTGCTGCGAGGCAGGTGGTCACAAGGGTGAGCGAAACGAGCGCGGGGTTCGCAGAAAGCACTGAACCGCCGTTGAAGCCAAACCAGCCGAGCCACAGCAAGAACACGCCGATGGTTGCGAGCGGCATGCTGTGACCGAGAATTGGCCGTACGCGGCCGCCCACATATTTTCCAAGTCGTGGTCCAAGGATAATCACACCGGCGAGGGCGCCCCATCCGCCAACTGAGTGAACCAGGGTTGAACCGGCGAAGTCATAAAATCCCGCATCGTTCAACCAACCAAGTCCCCATTTCCAGCTGCCCGTGATCGGATAGCTGATCGTGACGAACAGAATGGTGAACACGATGAACGAGCTGAGCTTGATACGCTCCGCCACCGCACCCGACACGATTGTTGCCGCAGTAGCCGCGAACATTGCCTGGAAGAGGAAATCGGTCCAATACGTGTACCCTGCGTTGTATGAGTCGGTGAGTGCTGCGACGTCGTCGGCAACAGAAACGCCGAAACCTGCGAATCCAAACCACGAGCCGGACCCTTCCGCAAACCCGGGATACATCAGGTTGAAGCCGACAAACGCATACGTGACTATTCCAAGGCACGGAACGATCGCGTTTTTGAACATGATGTTAACGGCGTTCTTCGAACGGGTGAGGCCGGACTCCACGCACCCGAAGCCCAGATTCATAATGAAGACCAGCGCCGCGCAAAGCATCATCCAGAGGTTGTGCGCCGTGAAGATCGAATAACCCGGCGACGCAGCGAAGGCGTCGAGGTCGGCATATTTGGGAGCTTCCTCCGCGGTTGCGGCCGCCTCCGTGGCTGCTGCAATCACGTTTGTGTCCTGCGCCCATGCGCATGTAATCCCAGCGGTGATCAGCAGGATCAGCAGGGAAGTTTTAATCAGATATTTCATAGTTGGTTTTAGGTTCTATTTTCAGAGTTAGACGGCGGCTTCCCCTTTCTCATCGGTCCGGATGCGCACCGCATCCTCGACTGCAGACACAAAGACCTTGCCGTCGCCTATTTTCCCGGTCTTTGCCGCCTTGACGATTGCAGCGGTTACTGAGGCCGCCGCGGAATCTGCCACCACGATTTCGACTTTGATCTTGGGCAGGAAGTCCACCGTGTATTCACTGCCGCGGTAGATCTCCGTGTGGCCCTTCTGCCGGCCGAAACCCTTGACCTCGGTGACTGTCATGCCCTCAATTCCCACGTCGGCCAGGGCGTCTTTCACTTCCTCCAGTTTGAACGGTTTTATGATCGCTTCGATTTTCTTCATAGTTGCATCGTTGTTCGGGTGTTGTTGCGCCCACTGCGCACCGGTTGTTCGCCGCAACGGGTTTTGGTCCCAGCCCGCGAACCTCGTTGTCTGCGCGAACAGCTCGAATGGAAGTGGGCTTTAGCACCCGTGGTGCCACGACCGCTGCAGGCGATCGCCACGCGCCGTTTACCCCTGTTTCATTACGCGCGGCCCGCGGTTCGGTGAAAAAATTGAACTGTTCCGCTGAACCAATCGTTGGTGCAATTTGTTCAGCGAGTGACTTTTTCCACAGTGCCTCATGCGGCTGAAGCCGGGTACCTGCGAAATTGCTGGGAATTATGCCCAACCGCGACACGCGGCGCGGTAGGTTCAGGAACTGCTGAAGGCGCAGTGACCATGGAACTTCGTCTCTTGAAAGTGTTCAGCGCGATTGCTGAAAGCGGAAGTCTCGTCACGGCGGCCAACAAGCTCCATCTCACCCCGTCGGCTATGAGCCACAGTCTGCGGGCGCTCGAGACGCACCTGGGTTGCAGGCTCTTTGAGCGTGTCGGAAAGCGAATGGTGTTGAACCAGGCAGGCGATCAGTTGCTGCTCGCCATCCGGCAGCCGCTCCGCGCCCTTGAGACTGCGGCCGATGACGTCAAGCAGCTGGGGAAATGGGGACAGTCGCGCCTGCGGCTTGGCGCTGATGCCGCGGCGTGTCAGTTCATCCTGCCCGGCGTGATTCGTGATCTCAAAAAATCGAATCCCTCGCTCGAACTTCAAATCAGTTCGGGTGACACGGATCATTTATTGGATTTGCTCCGCGGTGCAAAAATCGACGTTGCCTTGTGCCTTGAGCCGGAGAGCAGCACGGGGTTCGACGTGCGATTTGTTTTTCGCGACGAACTGCTGCTGGTTTATTCGCCGGAGCATCCCTGGTCTGCCGGACGCCCCATTACACACGCCCAATTGTCTGAACAGGCGTTCATCGGATTTCCGCGGTCCACTCTCACGGCACGCATGCTGGCGGACTACCTGAAGGGGATGCAGGTCTCGCCGCGTTGGATTACCGAGGCCGACGACATCGGAATGATCGTGGAGTTCGTGAAACTTAATCTTGGAGTGGCGGCGCTGGCTCCCTGGACGATAAGCCATGAATTGGTGCGTGGGCGCCTGATGGCACGGCCCATGGGACCGAAACCTCTAAAACGGGAATGGGCGATTGTATCGCTCGCAGTCCGCCCCAAAACTTACCTCGAGGAATCCTTTTGCCGGCTCTGCCGAACCCACACTGCGGGAATTCGGCTGGATCGAAAGGATCTTCAGGGAGTGAACGAAGCTGCCATAGTTGACGACGTCAGAGTTCTTCAATGAATCCCCTGGCGGTCAGGCCTGCCGTGAGCACGTCCATGGCGCTCAGGACATCGCGGCCCGCCTTGTTCGCTGCAGCAGTTGCTTTTGCATCGAACGTGAGCGTTCCTCGATAACTCGCAAACAAGGCGTCGGCGCCTTCTCCGGAAATCCAGTTGCCAGTGATATTCAACGTTTTCGCGATAAACATGTATTGGGTTCCCACGTTCACATTCACGGCGTTTCCCTTGAAGTAGACTCCGCCGATGTCTGAGAACGGCACCGTAAGGCACATCTGCTCCCTGCCACCACCCGCCTGCAGGTAATCGACCCAAAACGTGTCGTAGGACCAAATCGTGAATCGTTTACGCTTCGGAACGATGTCGAGCTGCCGGAAGGTTCCCTGCTGATCCAGGATGCAATAACCGTTGTATTGAGTTGTCTTCGTAGCGCCCAGACCCGTCAGCGTTTCAGTGTAGGCTTGTCGATAAATGACAACCTGGGCGCGGGCGACGGTTGTAAGGGTCAATGCAATGATGACGGTGGCTAGGAATTTCATGTGGCACGTGAGCGGACTCCATTGTTTAAGAAGTGGTCGGAGCGACAGGATTTGAACCTGCGACGTCTTGCTCCCAAAGCAAGTGCTCTAGCCAGGCTGAGCTACGCTCCGATCAGGAGCGCTGAATATCCCCGGCCCCATCCGAATAAGCAATGACTTTCTCGAAATGTCTTTCCGACAAGCGATTCGGAGGACCCCGCCGGCAGCCGATCGTCGCAGGTCGGCGTCGACTTCCCGAAATGGGCGTGCCTTCGTTGCGGCTTTGGTCTCGACGGTTCAGCGCGTCGTGTTAACTTTCCGCCATGTCAACCGAAGCGCCTCAGGCGCCGAAAAAGGTCAATTTGCGCCGTCCAGATATCATGGAAGCGGTGCAGGCGCAGGTCCTTTCGCATTATCGCAGCGAACTCGTGGAACGCATCCGCGCGAATGGCGGGGTGGTTTCCGCGGGCGAACTCACCATCAAGCTGGCGAAGGAATTCGGGTTTTGTTACGGGGTTGAGCGGGCCATTGACCTCGCCTACGCCGCGAAAAAATATTTCACTGAGAACGCTCCCGGCACCCCGATCTACCTCCTCGGCGAAATCATTCACAACCCCGAGGTGAACGACCAAATCCGGAAGATGGGAATCATCATCATCTCTCCCAAACCCACAGAGGAGGAGCTCTCGCGTTTGATGAAGGGTGACGTCGTCATCATTCCTGCCTTCGGAACCGAAGTGAGCACCCGGCGCAAACTCGAGGAAAAAGGATGCGTCCTGGTCGATACCACGTGCGGAGACGTCATGGGCGTGTGGAAGCGGGTGCACCAGTATTCCAAGGACTCCGTCACGAGCATCATTCACGGAAAAGCCAAGCACGAGGAAACGAAGGCAACCACCTCCCAGGCCCGCGCCTACGGCAATGGCCATTACCTGGTGGTGTTCGACCTCGCAGAGACGGATTACGTCTGCAATTACATTCTCAATGGCGGAAACAAGCAGGAATTCCTCGAGAAGTTTAAAGGGGCGTATTCCGTGGGATTCGATCCCGAAGTGCATCTCACGGCCGTCGGTGTGGCCAATCAAACGACCATGCTGCGGGGCGAAACGGAAGAGGTGCAACGACGCATCCGCGCCGTGATGGAAAAGAAATACGGATCTGCAAGCCTGCCCACACACTTCCGGTTTTTTGACACCATTTGCGGCGCAACGCAGGATCGACAGGACGCATTGCAGAAGATGTTGAAAGAGCCGCTGGATCTTCTGATCGTCGTCGGTGGATACAATTCCTCAAACACTTCTCACCTGGCCGAGATGGGTGAGAAAGTCCTGCCGACTTACTTCATCAAGAACGCCGCCAAGATGGTTTCCGAAAAGCTGATCGTGCATTACAACCAGCACCTGCACAGCGAAGTGGAAACACCGAACTGGCTTCCCGACCACCGAGTGACCGTCGGCATCACGGCGGGCGCTTCGTGCCCAAACAGTTTGATCGAGGACAGCATCCGCCGGCTCTTCGAGCTGCGGGGGATATCCATCCAGCATCTGCTGGTGAATTAGCCGCCTCGCATCCTGCTGGCGAGCGCCACACCCGATGCCGCGAACGCGAACTGAACTGGAGCAGCTGGAACGCACTTCGCTCGCGGCCTATGCGCAGTTCAGCGATGAAACGGGCGGCCGCAAGCATCGCGAGGAGCCTCCCGAATGGCGCACCCACTACCAACGCGACCGCGACCGGGTCATTCATTCGCGCGCGTTTCGACGGCTTGAATACAAGACGCAGGTGTTCCTGAACGGCACGGGGGATCACCTGCGCACGCGGCTGACGCACACAATGGAGGTCGCGGGAATCACGCGCAACATTGCCCGCGCGCTCCGCCTGAACGAAGACCTCGCTGAGACGATCGCCCTCGCGCACGACCTGGGCCATTCGCCCTTCGGCCACAAGGGCGAGGCCGTTCTGAACGCGTTGATGAAAGGGCATGGCGGCTTTGAGCACAACCGGCACAGCCTTCGCATCGTAGAGGAACTGGAGCAGAAGTATCCCACGTTCCCAGGCCTGAACCTGACCTGGGAAGTACGCGAGGGATTGGTAAAACATTACACGGCATTCGACCATCCAGGCAGGCGCAAGGGATTCCAGGCGAAGAATTCCTCCCTCGAAGCACAGGTGGCGAATCTCGCAGACGAAATCACATATTACAGCCATGACCTCGACGACGGTCTGGATTCGGGTTTGTTGTCAGAACGCGATCTTGCCGCCAGCGTCCGTCTCTGGGCTGATGCAGCGAAACACGTGCGGGATGCGCATGGAAAGCTGCCAGACGAATGCCGCCGCTATTTCACGATCCGCACGCTGATCGACATGCAGGTGCGGGATGTTGTGGAGACGAGCGAACGCCTGATTTCAAAAGCCGGTGTCCGATCCGCTGATGAGGTGCGCTTGTGCGCGCAACTCCTGGTGCGATACAGCCCGCCGCGCCGCGCGCTGAACGTGGAGTTGCGGAAGTATCTTTACAAGAACCTGTATTACAACGCAGTCGTCAACGAGCCTCACTTGCGAGCCAAACAGCTGTTGAAGGATCTCTTCGCGTACTACATCAAGCATCCTGAATCGATCGGCGATCAGAGTCGCAAAAGGCTGCGGCGCCTTGGTCGGCATCGCGCCGTGTGTGATTACCTGGCGGGAATGACTGATCGTTATGCAATCCAGGAACACCAACGCATCTTCGCTGCCAAGCTGTAAGATTCAGGGGCGCGGGATGATCACCAACTCCCCGTCTTCCACCCGCACCGCCTCCATCCGTTCAATCACGGGCTTGGCCTCCGGATCCTGGTTCAGCTTGAACGCGAAGTTCTGCGGGCTGATGCGATTCATGAACGTTTCAGGCAACGGCTCCCCTTTGGATGAAAGCGATTGTGCGTTGATGTTCAAAAGCCCATTGCTGACACCGACGGTGAACACGCCTGAAGCGTTGACATAGCGGCCCACGAGCGGCTTCAAGCCCAGGTCTTCCGCGGGAATGCTGAACTGCGCGAGCACATTGCTGCCGTCGAAATCGAAAACCACGGTGCCGCGAACGGTTCGCCAGTTTGTGCCGGAGGCAAACAGCGCGTTTGCCTCCGCCTCGGAAATCCGCAAGGGCGCCAGCGCTGTGCCCTCCTGAACGGAATGGATGAAGGTGGTAATCCGATCGTGCAATGCGTTCAGTTCTGATGCGGCCATTGCGGGCGCGGCCCGGACCGTGGGCTGCGTGTCCGTAAACTGAATGACCAAACCTTTTGCGTAACGATATCCCAGGTATGATGCCGCCACCAATACCAGCACCGAGATTGCGACGGCGACGCCCGCGTAAAAGAGGCAGCCTCGTCCAGCCGGTTTACCCTGCGGGTTCATGCGCGTAACTTCCGGGGAACACACGGTTTTGGCAACACGGATCTCGGCATCAGGACCGCAGCCGCGATTCCTCCAGGAGCGTGTGATATGCGGCGTTCAGGGACTTGGTCCATTCTTCCGCCAACAAGCGAGAACGTTCATCCATATGGGCGAAGCGGTCGGGATGACACTCCTTGATCCGCACGCGATAGGCCGCCTTGATCTCCAATTCCGTTGCGCCAGCGCGGACGCCCAGAATCTCCGCGGGCGCAAGTTGTTGCGGCAAGACTGAAGGCGCCGGCTCGGGTTCCGGCTGGGTCTCCGGGCCAGCAACGCGAATGCGCTGGCGCCGCCGAAATTCCCTCAACTGCAGGCGCAACGGCAGGGTAAGCGAAACACGGGTTTCATCGGGTTGAAAGAAAATCACACCCGGAACCAGCCGCAGTTCGGATCGAAGCCGATCCCACTGAACTTCGGGAAAAAGGTTCTCCAATTCCATTCGCCTCACAGGCCGCTCGCGTGCCGCCAAAAACAGGAGAAGATTCGCATTCGCGGCGAGATCAAATTGCTTCCAGTTCCGCGCCCGCCGCAAATGCGGCAATCCCTCCAGCACAAGGCGAGGGCCGATGTGGACATATTCGCGGACCAGCCAGAGCGGCAGAAACGACATGTCATCGCGCGCGGCGTACATGGCGTCGAGCCAAAGCAAGCCGATGATTACAACGCCAATGAACGCACTCGCGAACGAGATCCAGCCGGCAAGCGGAAAGGCGGAAAGCAGAACCAGCTTGGCTCCCATGAAGACGATCCAAAAGGTCAGCCCCATGAAAATCGAACCTCCCAGCAACGTCAGCGCAGCATACCCCGCTTCACCAACCATTCCCCGCCGCCGCCGGGATGCCAGCCACCGTTCGATCGTTGCTGATTTCACTGTTGAACGGACGCGAAATCCGGTTCCATCAAACCCCGATCACGAGTTTTTCTTTAGGATTCCAGCGGGCTGCGGCCGGCTTACGGCAGCGACGATCGCAGTTTGAATTCTTCGCGGACAATTCCCAACACTGCGCGTTCAGGCGCGGCGACGTTGTTGTCGCTGGAAATCATGCTGACGAGCAGGTTGAACGTGCGGCGCCTCAGGTCGGCGTCGGTGATCTTCCCGGCCACCTCTGCGACATAAGCTCTAACAGCTTCGGGGGCGCTGCTGCGCTGGCGCGTTCGCGTGTAGGCGGCGTCGACGAAACGATTGCGGGCGTCGGGTGAACTGAAGTTCATGGTATCGAGTAGTTGCCCGATGCGGCGGTCTTCGACGGCTGATAGATTGCCGTCCAGGTACATCCCAAACAACAAGAGATCGAGGAGCACGGCTTTTTGCTCATCGGTATAACCTGCGAAATCCATAATGGCTCCTGAGTCAACGCAGCCGTGCCGGGTTTTCCAGTTTCGCTGCGGTGCTTCAATGAACAAACATCAGAGCAATCCACGCAAGCACCAATTGCGACGGCCGCATGGCTGGAAACCATTTGCCCTTCCAGCCGTCTTACTCAAGAATTTCGAACCATTATGAATCTGACAACACCTGTTCTGTTGGTGGCCTCAACGTTCTGCTATTTCGCAGTGGCCGCAGAGGCGCCCTCCCTGCCGCCGCCGGCGTCTCGTCAGGGCGTGAGTTTTGCCAAGGACATCCTGCCAGTCTTTGAGAAATCGTGCGTGAAGTGCCACAGCGGCGAACGTCCCAAGGCCAAACTGCGGCTCGATACCCTCGAAGGCACCTTGAAGGGAAGTTCTGAAGGCAAGGTTGTCGTTCCTGGCGACAGTGCCAAGAGCCAGCTGGTTCTTACGGTTGGCCATCAGGTCGACAAAGATCTTTGGATGCCGCCCCCCGGCAACAAACAGGGCATCAAACCGCTCGCTGCCGAGGAGATTTCCCTGATCCGAGCGTGGATTGACCAGGGCGCAAAGTAGATTTCATTTGCATCAAAAGGGGCGAGGCGTTCCGAATACGCCTGTAACCCCCTGCTTCGTTCCTGGCTCTAAACGAGCAATTGGCTCCCAGGTTCCATCAGGATTCACGTTTGCAGCCGGAACCTTGTGCTATTAGTATGGACGGCTTGATTCAATGAAGAAGTGGATTTTTTTAATGGTTGCGCTGGCCGCCGGGACCGGCGGGTACGTATTTTGGTCGAAACGGCCAGCGGCGTCGGTCTCCCGGACCGAAGCTTCGCCGCTGACCACCGCGGTCATTGAGAGCCGCAGCATCGTTCTGAGCGTCGGCGCAGCCGGGGATATCGGTCCGGATGAAATGGTATCAGTGCGGCCGGAAGTGAATGGGCGGATCGCTGAATTGCCCGTGAACATTGGCGACCAGGTAAAGGAGGGCGCCTTGCTCTGTGCGTTGGACGATCGGGATCTCCAAACCGAACGATCCTCGCGCGTCACGGAAATCGAGGGCGCACGCCTCCAGGTGCTGCAGGCGCAGCGGCTCTTTGAACGCAGCAAGCGGCTGTATGAGAGCAAGCTGATTTCGCAGGAAGCTTTCCAGGATACGGAAACGTCCTACGAACTCGCCAAGAACTCGCTCGAGCGCGCTGAAAAAGGTTTGAAAATAGTGGAGGACAAACTCGCCAAAACACGGATTGTCGCCCCATTCGATTGCACCGTCCTCACCCGCCCCGTAGCCATCGGCCAGGCCGTGTCGGGTTCGGGCGGATTCAACAGCGGCACCGATATCATG
Organism: Verrucomicrobiia bacterium; assembly: GCA_035629175.1. NCBI lineage: Bacteria > Pseudomonadati > Verrucomicrobiota > Verrucomicrobiia > Verrucomicrobiia bacterium. The sequence goes on from DASPIL010000040.1 coordinate 19,548, forward strand.
TCCATCGCCGACCTGCGCGAGATGATCATCACCGCGCACCTCAATCAGGCGGATGTCATCCGGATCCGGCCCGGCCAGGAAGTCGAGATTTCGGTGGAGGCCGTGCCCGGCTTGAAGCTTAAGGGAGAGGTCGAACGCATTGCACCGCAGGCGACAATCCGAAACAACATGAAGGGTTTCACCACGCAGGTGCGCCTCCGCAAGCTTGATGATCGCGTTCGTCCCGGGATGACCGCCAACATCAATATTCCGATCCTTTCAGCGGATAACGTTCTCGCCATTCCGCTCGCGGCCGTATTTACAGAACAGGAAGAGCGTTTCGCCTACGTGAAAGTGGGCGCCGACATGTTTCAGCCGCGGCCCATCACGATTGGGGTGTCGGATTATCAGCACGCCCAGATCTTGCACGGGCTATCGAGCGGTGATGTTGTGTCGCTGATCAAGCCTGCAGCGGAAAAGCTCACGCCGGCCGTCGTCACCGGGCCGGGTTCGCAGAGCACGCAGGTGCCGACGCAAGATCGATCCGTAGCCTTGCTCAACCGCACAGCGGCCCCCACAAATTCTGCCGCGCAACTGCGCTAAGCGTTGCAGCCATGGCGCTCATCGAGCTTCGGAACATCAGCAAGATCTATCACCTTGGCGGTGAGGAAATCCGTGCGCTGGACAATGTCACGCTCGATATCGAAGCAGGCGAATTCATTTCGATCATTGGACCCTCCGGCAGCGGCAAATCGACGCTGATGCATATCCTGGGCTGCCTCGATTCTCCCACCCATGGCACATTGAAGCTGGACGGAATTGAGATCCAGGGAGCTTCCGCTTCAAGGCTGGCCCGGCTGCGGAACCAGAAGATAGGGTTCGTGTTCCAGTTTTTCAATCTGCTGCCGAAGCTCAACGTTCTCCAGAACGTGGAGTTGCCAATGATTTACAGCGGGATTTCGGCGCGCGAGCGTCATGACCGCGCCATGGATGCGCTGAAGCTGGTTGGCCTCGATAAACGTTCCAAGCATCGGCCGATGCAGATTTCCGGCGGTCAACAGCAACGCGTCGCGATTGCACGGGCGCTTGTGAACAATCCCCGGATTGTTTTTGCAGACGAGCCCACTGGGAACCTCGATTCCAACACGGGCGACGCGATTCTCGAACTCTTCCACAAATTGAGCAGCGAAGGACGGACGATCGCCCTGGTGACGCATGATCCTGAGATTGCCGCACGCACGCCGCGGAAAATTGAGATTCGCGATGGCAAGGTGGCGCAAACCCTCACGCCTGAATTCATTGGGCAGAAAGCGACGGTGGCATGAACCTGCTCAATGCGATCCTGGTGGGTTTCAAGGAAATCTGGGCGCATAAATTCCGCTCCCTCCTGACAATGCTCGGGATCATCCTCGGTGTTTCCAGCCTCATTGGCATGTCGGCCCTGGTGAAGGGCATGGAGAACGGAATGCGCGAGGCCTTGGTTGCAATCGGCGGCGTCGAACGCGTTCGCATCCAGGAGAGCGACATTCCCCCGGAGCAACAGCATCGCGCCGACCAGGCGGTCGGCCTCACAATGAACGATGTCTACGCCCTGCAGAAAAATGCGAGTCTCACGAAATTGATCCAACCTGAGATGCGCGTGCGCAACCTTGTCCTCACCCGCGGGGGCAGGACGTCATCGCCATGGAATTTTCTGGGCACATGGCCCAGCGCTATGGAGATGAACGAGCATCGCATCGCGCACGGACGCATGTTCAATGAAATCGATGAGGAGACCGCCCGCCCCGTCTGCGTAATCGGCACCCAGGTCCGCGACGAGTTGTTCGGTTCACCTGATGAAATCGGTTACGAATACATTCCCGTTGGCGAGCAGGTGACGATTCAAAACCAGGTCTTCACGATCATTGGAATGTTTCAGCATTACGAGAGCGAGCAGGACCGCAAGGCCCGCCTCCAGGAAGCGCTCGCGCGGGCATCCGCCGGGACCAACTCCGCGGCCGGACCGAGCCGGGATCGCGGACGCAATCGCGGACGCGGCGGCGGGAGCTGGGTGTTTCGCATGAAGAATGACACGGTGTATATCCCGCTCAACACCATGTATCTGCGTTTTCGGGCCGCCTCGGGGACGAACTCCGCGCCCGACCCCCGGCTGACAGGCATGTCAATCAAGGTCTCCAGTGCCGATGCTCTGGAACCCGCAATAGAACAGGCGCACAAGGCGCTGTATCGAACTCACAACGGCATTGAGGATTTCGCTTTCGAAACGCAGGAAACCTGGTCCGAGAACATCGCGGCCGCCATCAAGAACGCCCGAATGAGCGGCGGCATCATTGCGGCCATCAGCCTGATCGTCGGCGGCATTGGCATCATGAATATCATGCTTGCCAGCATCACGGAACGCATCCGCGAAATCGGCATTCGCAAGGCGATTGGAGCAACATCGCTCGATGTCTTCATTCAGATTCTTGTCGAGAGCGTCGTGATCGCGATCATTGGCGGCATCGCTGGACTCGCAGCGTCGCTCGGCCTCGTGAACCTGCTGACCTCCATTTCACCAACGGACAACACCCCGCAAATTACCGTGACCTCATGCATGATCGCGTTCGCGTTCAGTGTCTGTGTGGGGGTCGTTGCGGGGCTCATCCCGGCCTTCAAAGCGGCGAAACTCGATCCCATCCAGGCATTGCGCTACGAATAGACCTGTGACCTGGCGTGGAAATCGCGGAACGTTGTGAATGCGCCATCCGTTCAGCCGAACGAAAAACCGGCTTTCAAGCCTCCTGAACCTTCAATCCGTCAGGCACGAGCGGCAATGAGCGAAGTCGAATTCCTGACGCGGCAAAGATTGCGTTGCTGATCGCGGGGGCGATCCCTGCGATGGGTGTTTCACCTGCGCCTGCCGACGGGAGATCCTTGCGATCGACGAGCACCACGTCCATTTTCGGGACGTCGCTGAAGCGCGGCACGCGGTAGTCAGAGAACCGCCCATTCATCACTTTCCCGTTTTGAAACTCGATTGCCTCGAACAGCGCGCCACCCAATCCCTGGGCCACGCATCCTGCAATCTGATTCTTCAAATGTTCGGGATTCACCACGGCGCCGCATTCAAAGGCCGCAACGATGCGTGTGACCTGCACGGAACCGCTGTCGCGATCGGCGAGGACTTCCGCGCATGTCGCCAGGAACCCGCCCTTTTCCATTCCGCACGCAATGCCGAACCCGCGATTGGGCCCCAGTTTCTCGCGCTTCCAGCCAAATGCATTTGCCGCAGCCTCCAGCACCGCGCGCAGTCTCGGCTCTTCCAGATTGCGCAACCGGAACGCGAGCGGATCCATCTTCAACTTGGCTGCCAGTTCATCGATATGAACTTCGCGCGCGAAGAAGTTTGCCACCGAAGCGAGCGCGCGATACGAACCCTGCCGCAACGGGGAGGCGCTCCGATGGAATTCCGTTCTCACATCCGACACCTCGTAAGGGCATCGGATTCCAGCCGTTCCCGAGTTGTAGTTGTGCAGGTGCCAGCGCGTAATGGTGCCGTCGCGGCGGACAGCGCTCTCAATATCGACAATGCCCGCGGGTCGAAAATAGGCCCAAGCAAATTCCTCCTCCCGCGTCCAAACCAGTTTCACCGGCTTTTTCGCCGCCCGCGCCAGACGCGCTGCTTCGATTGCTGCCTCGCCCGTATGTTTTCCGCCATAACCGGAACCGGTGTCGGGAACGATCACTCGTACATCCGCTTCGGAGATGCCAAACGCCTGGGCGAGTTCACTACGAACTCCAAACGGCCTTTGCGTTCCCGTCCATACCGTCAATTTCTTTTCCTGCCATTCGGCCACGGCCGCGCGCGGTTCCAGTGGCGCGTGCGCGATGTAGGCAATCGTGTAGCTCTGCTTGAGCAGAATGTCCCTGGTTTGCCGCTCGCCTTCATTTGCGTCAGGTGCTCCTCGAGCGTGTTTTCGAAGATGCTCGAACAGGTCGTCGTTCGAAATCTGCGGGTTCGGAATCCATTCCACATGAATCGCATCCAGTGCCCGCGCCGCTAGCAATGGATCCGCTGCGGCGACGCCTATGAAGTTGCCATCGCGAACCACTGTGACGCCAGTCATCGCCTCCGCTGCTGTCACGTCCAGGGCGCCCAATGTTGCCTCCCACGCTGAAGGCCGGAGCACACGGCCATGCAGCATGCCTTCGCGTTTCATGTCGGACGTGTAACGATGCCGGCCCGTGACGAAATCCGCACCCCTCACTTTGGGTGCGGAGGTTCCCGCCACCTTCCAATCCGCGGCAGGTTTGAGCGGCACATCGTCCGTCACAGTGCGGACAAGCTGCTGTCCACGGGTCAATTGACCGAACGTCATTTCCTGTTTTCGATCCCGCGAAATCACCTTGCCATCGATTGCCGTCAACTGCGCGCGATCGACGTGAAACCGTTCAGCCGCCAAATCCAACAGCGCCTCCCGCGCAGCGGCGGCAGTTCGACGCAGGTGCAGCGCCATGTCAGGCGTGGTACGGCTTCCGAAGGTTCCCAAATCGTAAGGAGTTCGGTCAGTATCGGCCATGACCAGTTCGATGCGGTCGAGCGCCGCGGACAATTCTTCGGCGACCGCTTGCGCGAGCGAAGTGCGGATGTTTTGCCCCACCTCCGTTTTGCCGGTAAATACCGAAATGGTTTCGTCTTCGCCTATGTGCAGCCACGCCCCAAGCTCCGTCGGCCGCGAACCCCCTCGTCCACTTCGCGCGCTACCTCCGCCCGACTCCTGCGCAATCGCGGCCTCAACGAACAAAAGCACCACAACGCCAGCGCCAAGCACTTTGAAGAACTGGCGGCGATCCACATCGAATCTGTAAACGGGCGCCGCAGCGAGTTCGTAACGTTCCGGCTCGATATCCACGTGAACGGCTTGCCCCTTGAATCCCACGCGTGAGGTTGTGCCCTTGTGCATTGCCTTTCGCGGCTTCCGAAGCGCACTCATTTTGCCTCCTTCATCGCTTGGGCTCCTTCACGAATCGCGCAAAGGATGCGTCTGTACACGGCACAACGGCAGATGTTGCCGTTCATGGCGCGAACGATTTCAGCGTCGGATGGGTCGGGCTTTCGCTGGAGCAATGCGAAGGCACTCATGATCATCCCTGACGTGCAATAGCCGCACTGCAACGCGTCACATTTCAGAAATGCTGCCTGCAACGGATGCAGGGCCCCTTTTTTCCCCAGGCCTTCGATGGTGGTGATCTTCCTTTTGCCAACACTCCCGAGATTCACAATGCACGAACGGGTGGCGATTCCATCCAGCAGGACCGTGCATGCGCCGCACTGCGCTTCACCGCAACCGTACTTGGTGCCGGTCAGGTCCAGGTCGTCCCGTAAAACGCTGAGGAGGGTTCTTTCCCCATCCGCGTCGAGCTTGACGGGGCTTCCGTTGACGTGCAATTCGGTCACTCTCGGCATAGGCGATAACAGCTGAAACCCGCGCGCCAGAAGCGCCGCGAGGAGGTCCAGGGTTACGAGACTCAGGACGCGCAGTTTCCCGGCATGGTTTCAAGCCCAATATTAATGGGGTTTGTTGCTTAGGGTATCAATACCGGGGCCTTGCTGCTTTCACCCACTGTGGAGGGAACACGAGCATCCGTAAGCTCATGCGTGGAAATCGGCATCAGTATGTCACAGAAGTGTTGCGAAAAAATTACGCAGTCCGCGGACGAAAGTTCCGCGCGGCGGAGATTGCTGCGCAACGTGCCGGTCTCCGAAACCCTGTAAAGCTATGAATTCACACATCACCCCCCTGTTAAGTGCGCAGGCTCCCGGAACGGCCGACGCGCTGTTGTATCGAGCCATGCTGACGTTCCTCTTTCAGGTGCAACGCATTCGTGCAATCTGGATCACAGGCAGCACAGCCACACTCAAACGCACAACTGACGTGGTGTGCAGCGCCCTGTTCCTAGTCCTGCTCAGCCCCGTGTTCCTGTTGATCGCGATTCTTGTGAAGCTGGAGGACGGCGGCCCCGTCTTCTTTGCGCAGCGCCGCGTCGGACAGCACGGACGCGAATTCAAGATGTTCAAGATTCGTTCAATGTGCATGAACGCCGAAGCGAAGATGAAGGAACTGCTCGACCAGAATCAGCACAAGGATGGCGTGACGTTCAAGATTAAAAACGATCCTCGCATCACCCGCGTCGGCCGCTGGCTCCGCAAATTTTCCCTCGATGAACTCCCCCAGTTCTACAATGTCCTTGTGGGCGACATGTCTCTCGTCGGCCCTCGCCCTCCTATTCCGAGCGAAGTTTCCAAGTACTCTCTGGTCCATCGCCGCCGGCTGGCCATCAAGCCCGGCATCACCTGCCTCTGGCAGATCAGCGGCCGCTCCGAGATTGATTTCTCCGGCCAGGTTCAATTGGACATTGATTACATCGAAAACCTCAGCTTCTGGATGGACGTAAAGATCCTGTTACGCACCGTTCCAGCGGTGATCTCAGGAAAGGGCGCTTATTGATGAACGCCATTCTCATTTGTCCGTCAACCCGGCCGGGCGTCGAACATCTTTCGACCCTCGCACCTCTCGCGGCCCTACCCCTGCTCGGCCAGGGATTGGTTGAATACTGGCTCACGCACCTTGCCATCAATGGCGCGGAGGAAGTGCATATTCTCGCGAACGATCGCCCGCAGCATATTGCAGCGCTCGTGGGCAACGGTGCCCGCTGGGGTCTCAAGGCGGAAGTCATCCCCGAAACCCGCGAACTCACCCTCGCCCAGGCTCAGATCAAATTTGCTCGTGAGATCACATCGGGCACGCACGAGATTGTGGTCCTGGACCACTTCCCGGGCTCAGTCCAGCCGCTGTTCACGAGCTACGCCGATCTCTTCGCCGGTGTGCTGGAATGGATGCCGAAGGCGCTCACCCCGGATCGTCTCGGACTGCGCGAACTGCAGCCGGGCATCTGGGTGGGATTGCATTCCAAAATCTCTCCCGAGGCAAAACTGCATGCGCCATGCTGGATCGGCCAGAATGTTTACGTCGGCGCGGGCGCTGTGATCGGCCCAATGGCTGTAGTTGAAGATCGCACTTTCATTGAACCCAAGGCCCAGGTGAACAGCTGCTTCGTCGGGCCGGACACATTTGTCGGACAACGCGCCGTGCTTCAGGAAGCGTTCGCGCTTGGCAGCTTGCTCATCAACTGGAAGACCAATGCCTTTCTCAAGGTGGCTGAGTCGTTCGTGCTGTCCGCGCTTCGCCGCCCGGGACTCGGCGGCGATCCCAGCCAGCTGATCGGGAAAGTGACGCAGCTGTATGCGAAAAACAAAGAGGAGCTGCAAACCTTCTGGAAACACTTCCTGTTCGACAAGGAAGACAACGCTTCGACACACGACAAACTATAATAGGGTTGGGACCCCAGTTGTGAATTCACGCGTGGTTTGCAATTTTTCGTGCCGCGAAAAAGGGGTCTAAGGCCACAACGACCATGGCCTGCCTCCCGATTGCGAAATAACAATAGATGCAACCCGAATCGGAAAGCCGGTGCCCGCTGGGTGTCTCTGGCTTGGATGAAATCACAGGCGGCGGTATTCCCAGGAACCGGCTTTTCCTGATCCAAGGCGATCCTGGTGTCGGCAAAACGACACTGGCGCTTCTTTTTCTTCTCGAAGGAATTCGCAGAGGCGAGAAGGTCTTCTACATCACACTTTCGGAAACCAAGGAAGAACTCCAGGAGGTGGCGGAATCACACGGGTGGTCCCTCGATCATCTCGAGGTGCTCGAACTCTCAACCATCGAGAAACACCTTCAAACCCTCGCGCCTGACACTTTGTTTCATCCGTCGGAAATCGAGCTGAACCGAACCACGGATTTCCTGACGCGGGAAATCGACCGCGTAAAACCTGCCCGGCTCGTCCTTGATTCCCTCGCGGAATTGAGGCTGATGTCCGAGACGCCGCTGCGATACCGGCGGCAGATGCTCGCCCTGAAACAATTCTTCGCCGGACGCAAGGCTACGGTTTTGATGCTCGATGACATGACGGAGCAACGCGACCTGCAGGTGCAAAGCGTGGCGCACGGGGTTATCGGCATGGAGATGCTGTCGCTGGATTATGGGATGGAGCGGCGGCGCCTGAAGATCACCAAGATGCGCGGAGTTAATTTCCGCGGCGGTTACCACGACTTCGTCATTCGCCCGGGCGGGATCGATGTCTTTCCCCGTCTTGTTGCAGCTGAATTCTCGGGCGAGTTCGAGCGCGACGCGATGCCGACCGGCATCGGGCAACTCGATGATCTGCTCGCTGGCGGCTTGGACCGCGGGACAAGCACTCTCATCGTCGGCCCTGCCGGCACTGGGAAATCGACCCTGGCACTTCAGTTCGCAGCAGCCTGTGCCGCGCGTCGCGAGAAGTCATCAGTGTTCACCTTCGATGAAAACGTCGGGACGCTGGCAAGCCGCGGGGACCGGCTCGGATTGAATCTTTCGAATCACGTCGAGTCAGGCATGATCAAGGTCGCACAGGTCGATCCCGCCTCCCTCACCCCTGGCCAGTTTGTGCATCGGATCAAGCAGCAGGTGCTCAAGGAGGGCATCCGGGTTGTGGTCATCGACAGTCTCAACGGCTACATGAACGCCGCGCCCAGTGAAAAATTTCTCAACATTCACCTTCATGAACTCCTGGCGTTTCTGAGTCACCAGGGTGTGACCACGATTGTGACGGTTGCACAGATGGGGATGATGGGGCCGATGCAAGGGCCGGTGGATGTGACTTACCTGGCAGACACCGTGATCCTGCTGAGATTCTTCGAAGCAAAGGGCTCCGTCCGAAAAGCGATCTCCGTGATCAAGAAGCGCACGGGATGCCCCGAGGACACCATTCGCGAGTTCCGGATTGAGCCGGCTGGCATTCGCGTGGGTGAGCCGTTGCGTGACTTTCACGGCGTGTTGACAGGCGTGCCCACGTTCACAGGCGATGCCGGCCAGATTTTGACAAACTCCCATGTCCGGAAAGGTGCCATCATTTGAAGAGCGGGTGCTTATAGTTGCGCCGACCGGCAACGATGCGGCCAATGCGGCGGAGGTTCTTGCAAAGGAAGGGATGGATTCCCGTGTCTGCAGTGATCTTCCAGAGCTATGCCAGCTGGCCCGCAGCGGCGTGGGAACGCTGCTTCTCACGCAGGAAAGCCTCACGACGCACAGCCTGAACCATCTCGCCCTGCTGCTCGACGAGCAGCCCCCATGGTCTGACATTCCAGTCATTTTGCTGGCCAGCGGCGGCGAAGCTACGGCTCCCGGTTTGAACTCCCTGCGCGCCCTTGGATCCAGCAGCACGATCACTGTCCTGGAACGCCCCTTGCGCGTTGTCACCCTGGTCAGCGCCATCAAGACCGGCCTGCGCGCCCGCAGGCGGCAATACCAGGTCCGCGACCTCATCCACCAGCGCGAATTGATCATGGGCGAGCTCAGCGAACGGGCTAAATCGCTCGAATACAGCCAGCGTGAATTGTTGCAAGCGAAGGAGAAAATTTCACGCCACGCGGAGGAGCTTGAGAAGACTGTTGAGGAACGCACTGCCAAGCTGCGCGAGACGATCGCTCAATTGGAGGCTTTTTCGTACAGCATCTCACACGACATGCGCGGGCCGCTGCGGGCCATGCAGCAGTACTCGCAGATTCTCCTGGAGGAATGCCGCCCAGGACTCTCAAGCGACGCGTGTCATTACCTCGACCGGATCGCGCGCGGTGCGCAGCGGCTCGACAGGTTGATTCAAGACGTGCTTACGTATAGCCGTGTCGCCCGCGCTTCGATGCCGCTGGTCCCCATCAATCTCGACAAGCTGGTTCGTGACATCCTGCAACAGTATCCGTCGTTCCAGCCGCCACGCGCGAACGTCGAGGTGATCCAGCCGCTCCCCGTCGTGCTTGGGCATGAAGCGTCCCTCACCCAATGCATTTCGAACCTCATCGCCAACGCCGTCAAATTCGTGCCGCCTGACCGCCGGCCCACCGTTCATGTGAAAACCGGAACCGCGAATGGATCGGTGCAGGTTTGGTTTGAAGACAATGGCATCGGGATTGCGCCCGAGAACCACCAGCGGATTTTCAACATCTTCGAACGGGTAAACAGTGACGCGGAATTCGAAGGCACCGGCATTGGACTGTCCATCGTGAAAAAAACGATTGAACGCATGGGAGGCGAAGTGGGGGTGGAATCCGAGCTGGGACGCGGAAGCCGATTTTGGATACGACTGCCTACACCACACCATGAACAGCACAATACTCCTCGTTGAAGACAGCCCGGACGACGTGTTTTTTATGAAGCGGGCCTTCCGCCTTGCCGGCATCCAGGCGGAATTGCAGGTTGCCGAAGACGGCGAAAAGGCGCTCGACTACCTTGCGGGGAATGGAGTGTTCGGACGGCGGGCCGATTTCCCGCGGCCTGATATTGTTCTGCTCGACCTCCGATTGCCGCGTGTTCCGGGATTCGACGTTTTGAAATGGATGCGCGAACAGGATGCTTTCCACTGCGTGCCTGTCATTGTGCTGACTTCTTCGAAGGAAGACAGCGACATGCAACAGGCCTACGCGCTGGGCGCAAACTCGTTTCTCGTCAAACCTTCGGACGCAAATGAGCTCGCCGCAATGGTCCGGGCACTTGTCGATTACTGGCTGCGCTTCAACGCAGTTCCTTCGCCATGCACCGAGGCGTTGCCCTGAGGCCTCAGAACCGATATGACAAGGAAAGCATGTGAATGTTGACCCCGGGATTGCGCCTGTAAATTCCAGCGTTCGACATGTGCTGATAGCGGTATCCGAATCGAACGTGCCCCGTTACATCCCAGTTCAGCCCGGCATGGGTGGTGAATTGAAAAGGCCCCCCAAAGTCGCGGTTTCCAAAATGATGGCGGCTGATGTAGGTCGGGCTGCTTCCAGTTTCGAAAGAGAGCGGAAAGTCGTCGCGCGTCAGGAGGGCTGAAGGCCCCAGCGTTCCGACGAAACCATCCTGGCGTTCACCCTTGAGCCAGCCCGCACCAAGATCGCCACGGGACTGCAGCTGGAAACCCCGGCCGAGATCCCACCGCCAGGGAAGATCGTATTCCACGGCTCCCATTACCTGGCGGAATGTTTCCGTTCGATCGTTCAAGGACGTTCCGCCGCGCACGGCAACGCCCAGTCCTTTGATTTCCCCCGCTGCAACGGAGAACGCGGCGAAGAGAACGACAACACCCAGAAGTTTAAGAATGCACCTCATATTCATGATGGGATCAAGCAATCGATGGTGGCGATTGCGAGCGCAGGTTGCCACCCCGCCTGCGGACTCGCAAGTAGGGCAATAGGGCAAAGGTCGTGGAGCCCCGCGGGATTAAACCTCGACGAACCGGATGGACCGGCTTTTCTCCGCGCGCTTGCGTTGATTTTCGTCCAGGATTTTCTTTCTCAATCGCAGGTTCTTCGGTGTCGCCTCCACGTATTCATCGACGTCGATATACTCCAACGCGCGCTCCAGGCTGAGCTTCAGCGGCGCGTTCAGCTGGATCCCTTTTCCATCCCCCTGCGAGCGCATGTTCGTGAGCTTCTTCTCCTTTACGGGATTCACTGGAATGTCGTTCTCGCGCGCGTTCTCGCCCACGATCATTCCCACATAGACATTCTCACCAGGCTCGACCATCAGTCGTCCGCGTTCCTGAATCATGTTCAACGCGTAAGAAGTCGCCTCGCCGTTATCCATGCTGACAAGAGAACCGTTTTTCCGCGCTGCAATTTCACCGCGATCTGCGCCGTATTCATGAAACAGATGGCTCATGACGCCCATGCCGCGGGTCATGTTCACGAGGTCGGTTTCGAATCCGATCAATCCCCGCATCGGAACAAGCGCCTCGATGGATACGATGCTGGCGACGTGGTTCATGTTCGTGATCTGGGCCTTTCGGAACGACAGGTTCTCCATCACTGCGCCAAGGCAATCATTCGGCACCTCAACAAACAGTTTTTCAATCGGCTCAAGCGATTCGCCGTTGTCGCCCTTCTTCCAAAGGACTTCGGGACGCGAAACGAGAACCTCGTATCCTTCACGCCGCATCTGCTCCACAAGAATGGCGATCTGCATTTCTCCGCGTCCGCTCACTGCGAAAATTTTCGGATCGCTGGTCTGCGCGATGCGCAAGGCGACGTTCGTTCGGATCTCCTTCACGAGACGATCCCAAATGTGCCGTGCTGTGACGAGCTTGCCATCCTGGCCGGCAAGCGGTCCGTCATTGACCGCGAACTCCATCTGAATCGTGGGGGGATCGATCGGGATATACGGCAGCGCGGGGCGAAGTTCGGAATCGCAGATCGTTTCACCGATGAAAACGTCCTCGAACCCAGTCAATCCGACGATATCACCTGCGTGCGCCTCCTGAATCTCTACCCGCTTCATGCCTTCAAAATGGAAGATCGCCGTGATTTTGCTCTTCGTGACTCGTCCGTCACCATGGCGGCAAATCGCAGGGTCACCGAGCTTGACCTTGCCTTCATGAATTTTCCCGAAGGCGATACGCCCGAGGTAATCGCTGTAATCGAGATTCGCCACAAGAACCTGGAACCCGTCACCCGCATGCGCGCGGGGCGGCGGAATGAATTTCACGATCGCATCAAACAGCGGTTCCATCGTACCCGTGACATGTTCCAGCTCGGTCTTTGCATAGCCTCCCTTGGCCGAGCAATAGATGAACGGGAAATCCAGCTGCTCATCGGTGGCGTTCAGCGACATGAACAGCTCGAACACCTGATCCAGCACCTTCTTGGGGTTCGCGTTCTCGCGATCGATCTTGTTGATCACCACGATCGGCTTTGCGCCGGCTTCGAGCGCCTTGCGCAGCACGAAGCGCGTCTGCGCCTGCGGGCCTTCAGCGGAATCGACCACCAGCAGCACGCCGTCAATCATGTTCATGATGCGCTCGACTTCGCCGCCAAAATCAGCGTGACCCGGTGTATCGACGATATTGATATGGAAATTCTTGTATTTGAACGCAGCATTCTTCGCGCGGATGGTGATGCCCTTTTCTTTTTCCAGGTCCATGGAGTCCATGAGACGTTCAGTCGAAGTCTCGACCTGGTTGGCGCGGAAGGTGCCGGACTGTTTGAGAAGGCAATCAACGAGCGTGGTTTTGCCGTGATCGACGTGCGCGATGATCGCGATGTTCCGAATGTGCTGCATATCGTAAATAACCGGAGCCATTAAAATTGTCCGTTCGCGTCCAACAGGCGCAAACGGGAAACGCAGGGGAAAAATCCCGCAATTTTCAGTCAGGGCAGAACCGGGCCGTGTAAGATGACGTTTTGCGCCGAAACGTCAAGCCTGCCGTGCAGGGCGAAAATGCAAGAATTCGCGGCGCAGATTTGGAAACCCGCAATACAGCAGATTTGGAAATCTGCGCGCATACTGGGAGACCGGCTTGCCTCGCGCTCCTGCAGTCCCTCGGGTGTTCACCCCATTTCCTTCCGCCTCAGGGATCTTCATTCTGCGACCACTTCGACTCGAATGAAGGACACGATAAATCTGACCAGCATGGCTGCCGAGAGCAGCGCGGCGCTAAAGAAATTGGCGGACGATCTTAGAGACCTTCGCCGAATGATTGAAGCCCGCACATCGCGCGAGAACGGACACCGCGCGCCGGCTCGCCCAACTCGCACTGCTGTCCTGTCCCGCTGAGTCCCCCGTTTGCGTCCACCTTCCCGATCGTAATCCGGTTTGTTGAACAAGACGCTGTAGCGATACGGCGATTACCCCATCCCGCATTCTCCAAAGTACTTGTCTTGGGTTGTGCGCTTCGGCTTCATCTTCAAACATGCAATTTATGTCCTTGATCCCTTCGCGGCTTTTGGTTGCAGGGCTGCTTCTCCTGCTCGGGTCTGAGCGCGTGTTCGCTGCTGTACTTGGCTCAACACCCGAAATTCAAATCATCGAGCCGCAGCGCGGAACCCGCATTGCACCTGGCTCGCCGATTCGACTGACAGCTTCCGTCTCTGAAACCAATGCACTGGAGCGCGTCGAGTTTTTTGCTGATGAGCGCTTTATAGGATCGGCTTCGAACGCGCCCTTTTCGATCGTCTGGACCAATGTTCCCGAAGGCGTATATGACTTCTCGGCCCAATTGAACCGCGAGAACGCGCCCGTCGTCCGCTCCGACATTGTCACGATCCGGGTGACCCGCGGGATGGCTTCCCCGCAGTGGATTCAAAAGCTCTCCGTTGAGTATCCGTTCCTGCGATACCGCCTCTGGGGAAACGAGCTTTGGAAATACATCTTCTCGCTGGTTTATATCTTCTTGGCGTTCTACGTCTCCAAATTCCTCGATTTCCTTACGCGAGTGTGGCTGAAGCGATGGGCCGCCAGGACAACCACTCAATTCGACGACCTGCTCCTGGAACTGCTCAACGGTCCAATCAAAGTCGTGGCATTCATCATCTTCCTGCGCGTCGGTTTGGACGTTTTCGATTGGCCAGCCCTGGTTCAACGCGTTCTCGCCAAGGCATTCACTATCGTCGTGGCGCTCAGCCTGACCTACATGGTGTTGAAATTTATCGATCTGCTGATGGGCTATTGGCGTGGCCGGGTGCGGCATGATACGGATCGCCACTTCGACGAACAACTTTTCCCGATCATTCGCAAGAGCCTCAAGGTGTTCATCATCGTCGTTGCCGCGCTCGTCACGCTCGACAACGTGGGGATCGACGTCACCGCCGCGATCGCGTCCCTCTCGATCGGCGGATTGGCTGTCGGCCTGGCCGCGCAGGATACCATCGCGAACCTGTTCGGCGCAGTTTCAGTATTCGTGGACAAGCCGTTCCGCGTCGGCGACTTCATCGACCTGGGCGGGACAAAGGGGAGCGTGGAGAGCATCGGATTGCGCAGCACGAGGCTGCGTCATCCCGATGGACACCTCATCACGGTGCCAAATAAAACGATGGGCAACTCCACGATCACAAACGTCACACGCCGTCCCAACATCAAGACCGAGCTTAACATTGGAATCACCTACGACACGTCGCCTGAAAAGGTGCGGCTGGCTTTGAAGATCCTCGAGGATGTTTATCGCGGCAATGCCGCAACGCACGATCTGATGCTCAGCTTTAATCGCTTTGCCGATTCTGCATTGAACATCTCGGTCGTTCACTGGTGGAAAGGAACCGACTTTCGCGCGTATCTCGCGGGAATGCAGGAGATGAATCTCGCAATCAAACAGCGTTTCGATGCCGAAGGAATCAGCTTCGCCTTCCCTTCGCAGACGGTTTACTTGAAACAGGATTCGGAGTGGAAGCTGCAGGAGCGATCGCAGGACCAGGCAAAGACCGAACCTGGAACGGGCAAAGACTAGCCGATCCGCGCAAGCTTCGACTAGCTGCGCACCGCCCAGCTTAGTATCGATTTCTGCACGTGCAGCCGATTCTCGGCTTCGTCAAAAATCGTGCCGGCGTTTGCCTCGAACGTGGACTCGTCGATTTCTTTCCCCCTGTACGCAGGGAGGCAATGCATCACCAATGCGGCAGGCTTCGCTCGCTTCACCAGTGAGGCATTGATCTGGTAACCGCTCAGAATTTCCATCCGCTCGGCGGCTTCAGCTTCCTTGCCCATCGAAATCCATACATCAGTGTAAAGCAGGTCGGCGCCTTCCGCCGCAGCGTGAACATCGTCAGTGACGGAAATCGTGCCCCCTGCCCGCTTCAATAATTCAGGCGAAGGTTGGAACGCTCGGGGCGCCGCGATTCGCAATTCGAAACCGAACTTCGATGCCGCCCAAATCCAGGAATTGGCAACGTTGCACGCCCCGTCCCCAATGAACGCCACTCGTTTCCCCTCAATCGATCCGCGTTTCTCCTGAAACGTGTGCACATCGGCAAGGATCTGGCAGGGATGCTCGTCATCGGTCAACGCATTGATCGTAGGGATCCCGGAGTAATGGGCAAATTCCTCCACGTCCTGCTGGGCAAAGGTTCGGATCACCGCGCCATGAACCATGCGCCCGAGCACGCGCGCCGTGTCCTTGATCGGTTCGCCGCGCCCGAGCTGGATGTCATGCGCGCTGAGAAACATCACGTCGCCGCCCAGCTCGCGGATTCCGACTTCAAACGACACGCGGGTCCGCGTGGAAGACTTGGCGAAGATCACTGCCCAGCTCTGCCCGGCCAGGGGTTGTGATTGATGATTTCCGCGTTCACGTTTGAGCGCGGCAGTGTTTGCCAGAATGGAATCCATCTCCGCGCGCGACAACGATTCAATACTCAGCAGATGTTTCATTTCCGAAAAGGGTGCAGTGTGCGAGGAACAGGGGAAATTAACCAGCCAATTTGCTGGCCGTGGCTTCTATGATTCGCAACCCCTCCTCCGCTTCACCCGGCTTCAGATTCAATGCGGGCAACAGGCGGATGACGTGCAATCCAGCAGGAATGGCCAGCAATCCCGCCGCGTGCAACAGGTTCACAAACCGGATTGACTGCGGCTTCGACATATCACCCGCGAGACTTTGAATTCCGGCCGCCAGTTCAAATCCAAGAATCAAACCCAAACCGCGGGCTTCCCGAATCACTGTGGGATATTTTCGTGCGAGCTCCTTCAGCCCGTTCCGCAGGAATTCACCGGTGACGCGCACGTTGTCGATTAGGTTTTCGCTGCGGATCACTTCAAGGATTCGCAAGGCAACCGCGCAGCCAAGAGGTGTTCCACCGAAGGTGGTTCCATGGGTGCCCGGTCCCAGAAGATCCTGGTAGGGTTGCCGAATCCAAAATGCGCCCATTGGGAAACCGCCACCAAGCGATTTTGCCATCGACAGCCCATCAGGCAGAAAACCGCTTTGGCCCATGTCATCCTGCTCAAGAATCCGTTGAAACGCCTGGAATCGCCCGGTGCGGAAATGCCCATCTTGGACACCATCCATCAGGAGCAACAGCTTGTGGTCATCGCAAATCTTTCGAAGTCCGAGCAGATATTCAGGCGTGGCTGGATTCAAGCCCCCCTCGCCCTGGATGCACTCGATCAATATCGCGGCGGTCGCGGGCGAGATCGCCTGCCGTATGGCGTCGAGATCATTGTAGGGCACATGCCGGAAGCCTTCCACCATGGGCTCGAAACCCTTCTTCACCTTTTCCTGGCCTGTTGCTGAAATTCCAGCCAGCGTCCGCCCGTGAAATGAATTAATTGCGGTGATGATTTCGAACCGTCCTTCATCGTGGCCGAATTTGCGGGCAAGCTTAAACAGGCCCTCATTGGCTTCCGCACCGCTGTTGCAGAAAAAAACTTTCCCGGGCGCAATCAGGCTCACGAGCTGTTGAGCCAACCGCCCCTGGGGCTCGTGAAAATAAAGGTTCGAAACGTGCACGAGCTTTCGAGATTGTTCGACCAGCGCTTCCGTGATTGCTGGATGCGCATGCCCCAACGACGTGACCGCGATGCCTCCGCCAAAATCCAAATACCGGCGGCCAGCAACGTCGAACAGGTGACTGCCTGAGCCGTGGCTGAACGCGATGTCAAAGCGGCCGTAGGTCGGCGCGACATTCTGGTTAAACAGCGCCTGAACCGTCGCGAGGTCGTTCCGCACGATGGACGGCGGAGTTGGAACAATCTCTTTCATTATTTTTTTTGAAACGGAAGAAATCTTTAGCAGGAGTAACCCCGGATGAAAGCGGAATGTTTTCCGGCGGCCGCCGCATGAGAACAGGCTCCCCGCTCAGCAAAGCGCACTTCTCACCAACCCTCCTACTTGAGGCTTGGCAGAATTGGCGATTCCCGCGCCTCTAATTCGGTTTGACCGCGCGAAAGAAGCGTTGGGCGCGATCAGCCGGGCCGGCGGTGATATCCAGCAGGCCCACGGCGGGAAGCGTGTTCGTCGCTACGGTCTCCCAATGGGAAAGATTTGTTGACGCCTGAATCCAGTAGGTCGCCCAGGGCGCCCCGGTAATTTGAAAGCGAAAACCGCCCGGTCCATCTGAAATGGCGGACAGCGCCGGAGGGGCATTGGTGCTGACAAGAATTGAATTCATCGCGAAGGCGCGGCGTCCATCGGGCCACTGCACCTCGGCTTCGATCCAGTGCAAACCCTCCTGTTCGCCCGGCGTGAAGGTAAACGTCGTGTCCCCGAACGTTGGTTCTGCACCGCGTGCTTCCCAGATGATTTTGGTGCCTGTCAGGTTGGTGTCGGCAACCTGCAACGTCACGGTCACTGGCCGGCCTGGCGGGGTTGCGATCGAAGAAACCGAAAGCGCCGCATTTGTGGATCGCCAGGGCTGGTTTGTCAGTGCCGTTTTTGCAGCCAGCCACGCAGCAACGGCGAAGCTTCGCACAGTGTTCGCCGTCGATGCTTCCGTGCTGACGTTCCAGAAATCAGCCCACCGGTCGTAAAACGGATAGGGACCGGATTCAAGGCCGTCCGATGGCCAGGTTAATGCAGATAGTTCGCCGCCATACAGCCACGTCCACACAAACCCTTCCTGTATGTTCCCAATGGGCACGCCAATTTTCGGCAGCACGCGATGGTCGTTGGCCGAGTATTGATCCACTACTTCGCGCTGCCGTTTCCATCCGATCCCCGTGAGATAACTGACATTGACTGGATTACAGCCGGTCTCGAAGTTGATGTTGAGAAGGATCGCATCGAGATAATCGGATTGGGGTGCGAATTCGTGCGCAACGACGATGTCAAAGGCCTGCTCGGTTGAATAATACCAGCCAGCCTTCCGGATCGTTTTGTTGATTTCGGGGAAACTGCTTCCGTATGCGTGCTCGTGTGACCAGCGGAGATTATCCTCCGCGCAATCGGCGATCGCCTCGATGCACTTTGCGTGATAGGCCAGATCGATTTGGTGGGTTTGCAATCGTCCACTGCGCACAGCAGCGGCGTACGATCGAACAGCGTTCCCGTACGCGGCATACATTTTCCACCAACCCCAACGCATCGTGGAGGGATCGAGCGGATCGGGAAATCGGGCCTTCAGAATGGTGTGATAATCAGGATCTCCTGTTGCGAGGAACAACTCGCAAGCCGCCCACGCCAGATCGTCTCGATCAGTGAATGCATCATCGAAATGCATGATCCGCTGGTAAGCCCCCTCTTCGCCGTGAACGGCTAGGGCGTTGGTCAGGAACCGCCATCCGCGTTGTGCGCTCAAAAAGTAATTGCTGCTGGCCTGTGGATACGCGGCCTTGAACCTCGGAGATGACGCGCATTGGACAAGCGCAGCGACGGCCGCCGCTGTCGTTGCCGTGTTCTTGGGCCAGACCACCTGCGGATCGCCGTGTTCCGGAAGCACGTCGAACTCATACTCCCGCTCCTGCGGATGGATCATGTAGTAAAAGCCGCCATCAGCGTCCTGCATTTTCACCAGGAAATCCGCCTCCCACTTCGCCTCCTGCAGCACATCGCTGATGCCATCGCCACTCTCGGGAATTCCCAGGTTATCGAGGCTTGCAACACCTGGGAGCGCATCGACTGCAAACATCATGATGTGAATTAATTGGGCGCTGTTCCAGCCCGGCTTGCTGTAATTAGCGGCCTCAAAGTGGCCGCCGGAAACATCGACTGGGCCAGGATTCACGAATGGATAAAGCTGTGCGGCAGGACTTGTCAGGCGCGGCGCCAGCTGGGGCGGGTTGTCAAAATTCGTGAAGCTGGCGTAATCCGCTATGGTGTTCCACGTGAACGTGAATGGGCCGGATGCATTCGTGGCAACGGCTGCGGGTGCGGTGTGATCCGCTGCATGAGTGAAGCGCGTGAACGGCATTGAAACATCAAACCCGCTGCGCTGGTGAAACATTCCAAGTGCATACGTTCGCGCGAGCAACATCCCGAAACCTTCACTGATGCGGAAGGGAAGCGATGCCCCCATGCCGGGAACAGCGAGGCGATATTCACCTGGCGTGCTGAAGCTCCCGAAGTCGGCTTCATACACCTGCTGATAGGGAGCTGGCGAATACGTGAACCCGATCTCGGGCCGCTGCTGAAGAGATCCGTCGAACACTGGAAGGCCCGTCGCAGTTGAAATGATTTGGAACCGATTTGTCGGTATCATCAATTCCCCCAGGTTTCCTGCTGCGTACCCGACCATCGCCTTTTTTGGCAGCGCAGGAAGGTAGCCTTCATGATTCACGTGAATCGCCGGGTTCAGGCGCAGAGGGTGGGCAGTTGCAAAGAAGCTTAGGTTCGTGGGCCACAGGGTTCCATCGTTGACGACCTGGACAACCTGCCCAGGATTCACCGGGTGCATGAGAACGAGATAAAGATGATTCGCGATGCGAAGGTCCCAATTGTTTAGCGGCGCATAAATGGGACGCCGCTTGAACCCTACGGTGCTGACGGTGTTGGTAATGCCGTCGACAATGACCCGAATGCTGGAAAGGTCGGGAGGAGCAAATTCATCTGCATCATTGATCCAGTTCCAGTTTTGAACGGGAGCCAACCCCGGCGGCTTCGTATTGACGCGAACCATCTCGAGCACCGTTGGAGAAAGTATTTCGAGCGCATGATCCCCGATGGCAGGCATTTGGAGATTCGCGAACGTCTCGTTGATTGCAAGAACCCGCACCGGCACGATCGACAGCACAGCCAGAAGGCACCAACGAATGAAGATCGTTCCAAACTGCGGGACATCGAGACACGTGTTCATTCCGCCTGTTGTGGAGAGACATTACACTTGGGACAATCAGGAGAGCGCCCCACCCGGGACGAGAAAACACCGTAGCCGGGCAATCCCGTCAGGAACCTGCGTAAATCCACAGGCACAACAGGAGGGAACTCCGCGAATTATGGATGCTTCTTGACAGGATGGCGATCATGAATTAGCTGTGTCTAACTTTTCTCATGAATTCTATACTCAACAGGCAGATTGTGTCGGCTCTAGGGCGGTCCTGCTGGTTTTCCTTTCTGTTGGTGTGCTGCGGCTGCGTTCCCGAATCCGAGTCGACAACGTCGGCAAAGCTGCATGTGGTGGCGACAGTCAGCATGGTTGCCGACCTCGTGACGGAGGTCGCTGGCGATCGCGCGGAAGTCACAAGCCTGATGGGCCCGGGCGTCGATCCTCACCTCTACAAGGCGACGACTGCAGACCTGAATGCGCTCCGTCGCGCGGAGGTGGTGTTTTATTGCGGGCTGATGCTCGAAGGCAAGTTGCAATCGGTGCTCAGCGAGATGGGACGTTCCAAGCGCGTATACGCCGTGGCAGAATCCATCCCACCGGCCAGACTCCTGAAGCCGACGGAGTTTGAGGGCCATCCCGACCCGCACGTGTGGTTTGACGTGGAACTGTGGATTCTTTGCGTGAATGCAGTCGTTAAGGGACTAAGCGAGGCCCGACCAGCCGATGCGGCTTATTTTGCAACGCAGGGAGAAAGTTACAAAATCCGGCTGAAGGCGCTGCATGAGTGGGCTATTCAAAAGTCGGCCGAACTGCCGCCTGAAAAGCGCATTCTCGCGACGAGCCATGACGCCTTCAATTATTTTGGCCGCGCCTACGGTTTCAAGGTCGTGGCCCTGCAGGGCATTTCAACAGTGACGGAAGCCAGCCTGGCAGACGTGGTCAAGATGGTGGAATACATTAAAGCCAACAAAATCAATGCCGTGTTCGTGGAATCCAGCGTTTCCCCAAAAACAATCGAACGTGTCAGTCAGGACGCAGGCGTCACGATTGGAGGCGAATTGTTTTCGGACGCGCTGGGCCAGGCGGGCAAAATGGAGAATGGCTACGATGTGGGGACTTACGAAGGCATGATCCGGCACAATCTGGAAACCATTGTGAACGCATTGCGCTGAACCCGAACATGCATTGTATGAAAAGGCTGTCTATTCTGTCGCTATTGCTGGGGTATGGATTTGTCGTTGCACCTTCCGTCGGAGAGGAAATAAACCGCAGGCCGATAGAAGGTATCGCGGACAACTCTTTCTTCGTGGAAGAGGCTTACAACCAGGAACCGGGAGTTGTGCAACACATCATGACGGCGCTCTATCACACGTCCAAGCGTTCGATCGACGAAGGCGTGTGGGAATTGGGATTCACGCAGGAGTGGCCCGTCTTCAGCCAGGACCATCAATTCAGTTATACCGTCCCCTACCATTTCTTGAACGGAAGGACGGACCAGCATGGCATTGGAGATGTGCAGCTGGACTACCGTTATCAATTGCTGTTCGACGAAACCTCCTTGCTCGCGCTCTCCCCGCGCGCCGGGATCATTCTGCCAACCGGAGACGCAGATCGCGGACTCGGCGAAGACGCAGTTGGTTTTGAGGTTAATGTCCCCTTCAGCATGGCGCTTGGTGATCGCTGGTACGCGCACCTGAATGTTGGCACCACATTGATTCCTGATGCACAGTCCGCGGATCGTCGGGACCTGTGGCATTATAATGTCGGCGCAAGCGCGATCTATGCGATCAGTTCCGATCTTCACTTGATGCTGGAATGGGTCGGGGGATGGGAACAATCCGCGCGGACTTCCGGGCGGCTCGCGCATCGTTACTCGCATGTGATCAGCCCCGGCGTGCGAAAGGCGTTCAACTTTCAGAATGGCGCGCAGTGCGTCGCGGGGTTTGCCATTCCCTTCGGGCTGAATCGCGCCGCGCCGGATATTGGCGCGTTCGTATACGTCTCGTTCGAACATGCGTTGAAGCGCCCGGAATAACCGCGCATGAATCCTTTAAACCTGACTCCATCCCCTCGCGAAACTCCCAAGACCGAAAGCGGGAACGGGGAAATATGCCTCGAAATCCACGATCTCACCGTGTCTTACCACAAGAAGCCCGTGCTCTGGGGCATCGACCTTGCCGTCCCCAAAGGCAAGCTGGTCGGAATCGTTGGACCGAACGGCGCGGGAAAATCAACGTTGATCAAGGCTGCGATGGGAATGATTCCCATCAATAGTGGATGGATCAAAGTCTTCGGGGAACCGTTGAAAAGCAACCTGCGGCGCATCGGCTACGTTCCACAACGGGAATCCGTGGATTGGGATTTCCCCGTCAGTGTCATGGACGTGGTGATGATGGGACGATATGGCAAGCTTGGGCTGTTGCGCCGTCCCTCGCGCAAGGACCGGGAAGTTGCCCTGGATTGCCTCGAGAAGGTGAAGATGCTTCCGTATGCGAACCGCCAGATCTCCAACTTGAGCGGCGGGCAGCAACAGCGCGTTTTTCTCGCACGTGCGCTCGCCCAGGAGAGTGACCTGTATTTCATGGACGAACCGTTCGCGGGGGTCGATGCAGCGACCGAAAGCGCCATCATTGCTCTATTGCATGAACTGCGCGACCAGGGGAAAACACTGCTCGTCGTGCATCATGACCTGCCTTCAGCACGGGAGTACTTTGACATGCTTCTACTTCTGAACATGCGTGTGGTTGCATTCGGCGGAACGGAGGAAGTGTTCACTTACGAACTCCTGCAAAAGACCTATGGAGGACGGTTGACGGTGCTGTCGGAAGTGGCGCACGTCCTCGGCAAGCGGGAGCGCGGAGAACCACGATGAAGCGCGCACCTTTTCTGGCTGCGATCGTGTGGATGGCCAGCGTCCTGAACGCGGCGGCGGCGCGGATCGGAGACATTTCCGAGACGAACATCGCAGCGCAGGCTCTGCGATTTTTCACGTTCCAGGATCCGAGCGTTCGTTATGCGTTGGCCGGATGCCTCCTTCTAGGGATCACCTGCGGGCTGCTCGGCAGCTTCATTGTCGTTCGCCGCATGGCGCTGGTGGGCGATGCACTGTCGCATGCCGTGCTGCCTGGCGTGGTCCTCGGTTTCCTTTGGGACATGAGCAAGAACCCCATGGCGATCTTCATCGGGGCGACGATTGCCGGATTGCTTGGCACAGCGGTAGTTCACGCTGTAAAGCACACAACGCGACTCAAGGAAGACTCCGCGCTGGGGCTTGTCCTCGCCACGTTCTTTGCTGTCGGCATCTGTCTGCTCACAATGCTTCAACATCTGCCTGAGGCAAACAAAGGTGGATTGGACAAATTTCTCTTTGGCCAGGCGGCTGCGATCGGCGCGGGTGATCTGAAGCTCATGGCGGGCGTCACGGTGCTTTCGATTGCGGCCATCGTGATGTTCTACAAGGAATTCCTGGTAACGAGTTTTGACGCCGACTTCGCGCGCGGGTGCGGCTTTCCCGTGCACGTGATTCATTACGGGCTGATGGTGCTGGTCGCCTTCGCAGTCGTGATCGCGCTGCAGGCCGTCGGCGTTGTGCTGGTCTCTGCGATGCTCATCACGCCGGCGGCCGCCGCGTACTTGCTGACCGATCGATTGAAATCCCTTCTGCTCATTGCGGCCGTGTTCGGGATGTTTGCGGGCGGCGCTGGAGCGTTCTTTTCTTTCCTGGGTCCAGGACTTCCTACCGGACCATTTGTGGTGCTGGGTGCAACACTGGTCTTTGCGCTCGCATTCCTTTTCGGACCCCGTCACGGAGTCGTAATGCGTTGGCTGAAATACCGTTCGCGGACGCGCCGGATACAACGGGAAAACACGCTCAAGTCAATCTACCACGTCCTCGAAAGCCGGCGATTTCAAGGGGATGGAGTTTCACTTCGCGAACTTGCTGAAAGACGGCGGGAAACCCTCGATCAAGCACAGGCGCTGGCTGCCACATTGCGGAGGCACGGCCTTGCGACGCTTCATGATGACGGCAACATGATCTTCCTGACTCCAGGTGGCTGGCATGCGGCGAGTTCCATCGTGCGGAACCATCGACTTTGGGAGCTATACCTGAATCATGCCGCGCAAATCCCCGCTGATCACGTTCATGACGATGCAGAAAAAATCGAGCACGTCCTTGGGGAGGAAACGGTTCGCGAAATCGAGCGGCGCCTGCAATTTGCGAGTCGTGACCCGCACGGAAGCCCGATTCCCACCCTGGCTGATGTCCAGCGAGGCGCCGCGCCTCGAGGCCGGCCTGAGGAATCTGTTGGATATGGAAGCAACATATGAGCTCCTTCATTCCTGCTTTCAACGTGCAGCGGGTGCTGATGTCTCCGTGGACCGAACAGTTCGACAGCACCATCTGGATCGTTGCCATGGGCTTTCTGGTGACGACCGCATGCGGACTCGTCGGATGTTATCTCATTCTGAGGCGTATGGCGCTAGTCGGGGATGCGATCAGCCACAGTATTCTTCCGGGGATCGCCGTTGCGTTTCTCCTTTCGACGAGCCGGGGGGCGCTGCCGATGTTTCTCGGCGCCCTGGCAGCAGGGGTTGTAACAACCCTGATCATTGAATTGATTCATCGAAAAACGCGGGTCAAACAGGACGCAGCCATAGGCATCGCGTTTACGAGCCTGTTCGCAATTGGCGTAGTCCTTATCAGCTTGTTCGCTGCGCGGGTGGACCTCGATCAGGAGTGCGTGCTTTACGGGGAAATTGGATTCGTAACGCTGGCCCCCGATGTTGTTCTGGGAACCTTGCGCCTGGGGCCAGAGCCCGTCGTCCGAATGGCTGCCGTCACGGTCGCCGTGGTTGTGTTGATCGTGATGTTTTACAAAGAACTCCTGGTCAGTTCCTTCGACCCCGGCCTGGCCCGATCGGTCGGCATTAATTCCACGGTGGTGCATTACGGCCTGATGGGAGTGCTGTCGGCTGTGGTAGTGAGCGCCTTTGAATCTGTGGGAGCCATCCTCGTGATCGCCATGCTGATTCTTCCAGGCGCGACGGGATCACTGCTGTGCGAACGGCTGCCCAGGGTCATGACGGTGGTCGTGGTGCACGCCGCAACCAGCTCAGTTCTCGGACTGCATCTTGCAACCTGGCTCGATTGCTCCATTGCAGCGGCGATGGTCGTTATGGGTGGGTTTCTGTTTACGCTGGCGTGGGTTTTCAGCCCAACGCAAGGTCTCTGGCGACTGCTGATCCAGCAGCGCATTGAGCCGCTGCCCTCAAATTCTGCTGGCGCGGAAGAATCCCGCAGCGCTACAGCAAACTGACCGCTCGCTCCAGCTCCGCGTCTGTGTTGTAGAAGTGGGGTGCAAACCGGACGTATTCGTTGCCCTTGCGATCCTTTCGCAAAGCGGACGATACATTTGCCGTGGTCAACGTGTCATGCAGGGCACGCATGTCGCTCCCGGCTTTGTTGAACGAGACGATCCCGCTCGCGCTCTCGGGCGTGCCATCCGCGTTCAAAACTGAATATCCCCTGCCCACCAATTCAGGAACGAGCAACGCGCGTTTGCGCAAAAGTTCAGCGGCGATGTTCTCAACTCCAACTTCCAGCAGCAATTCCATCGCGGCGTTCAACCCAACGATTCCGAGAAGGTTGTGGGTTCCGAGCTCGAACTTGCGCGCGTCCTTCTGAAATACGATTTCCTCCTGTGCCACGAAATCAGGGCATCGCACATTGTGCCAGCCATGCAAGGCTGGATTGACGCGTTCCTGAACTTCGCGACGCACATAAAGCAGTCCCGCAGCGCAAGGTCCCAACATCCATTTGTGGGCGTCCGCGGCAAGCATGTCGACGTATTCCACCGTCGTGGGAAATGCGCCCACGGTTTGGATGCCGTCGACGCAGAACAGGATCTTGCGATCGCGCAAAAACTTCCCAATCTTCGGAATATCGATCCGGTAGCCGCTGATAAAATGACAGGAAGCCAGTGCCACAAGACGCGTATTTTCGTCCACCTGACCCATCACATCGATGGCGCGAATCGCTCCCAGGTGGCGGATGTTCATCAACCGAACCTCAACCCCCTGGCTCGCCAATGCCATCCACGGGTAAACGTTCGACGGATAGTCATCGAAATAGATCAGCACGTTATCCGTGCGGCGAAACTTGAGTCCGCTTGCGACGACGCTGAGCGCAAGGGAGGTAGGACCAACGAAAGCGACTTCTTCGCGCTCACAATTGAGAAGGCGTGAGGCCAGGGAGCGCCCCTTGCCGAGCACCTCGGCCATGGCGAAATGTTCCTGATCACCGGTTCCGGCCTCGGCGGCGTATGCAGAGATCGCGTCCGTCACCCGCTTGGGCAAGGCGCAGACGCCTGCATGACCGAGAAAAATCTTGTTCCGGGCCACAGGAAATTCTTCCTGCCGCAACCCCTCGTTGGTGAGAATTTCGTTAACAGTCATTCTAAAACGCCTCGAACATGGCCCCGAAACGCTCCATGTAAAACGTGATGACGTTATACCCCACCAGCATCACCACGAGCCCATAGATCGTTCCATTCATGACCCGGCTGAAATTACTGAGCCGCCGAAAGCCATCCTCTTCGAAGTAGGTCTTGATTCTCCCGAGCATCTCGTCCAACTGGCCGCTTTGCTCGCCGCTGCTGTAAAGGTTCGCAAATGTCTCAGGAAAATACCGGCTGCTGTTGACGAGTTCAGCCGGCGTGGCGCCCCGTTCCAATTCTGGTTTCCATCGGGCCACGCGCCGGCGCAATTCGGGAGAACCGCTCGCCGCCGCCGCCAACTCCCAAGATTGCACAATCGAAATGCCGCCCGTGACCAGCGCTTCCAGCGCAGCGGAGAGCCGTGCCAGGACCAGGTGGTGTCGCGCGGTGCCGAACATCGGAATCACGCGCAGAAACTTTTCAACGAGGGAGCGCCACACCTCAGCGCGATTGCCCTGGGCAAGGAAAATGAAAAGAAACACGAGGCCATAGGCTGTGCCGAAGATCAAAAGTTTCTGAACGGCAAACCGAATGAGCGGGCCGTAGTCGTTTGACCAAAGTCCCTGCACCGCGGCGACCATCATGTTCAAGGGAAATACCAGGAGAAAGACGTGCAAGGTTGCCAGCGCGATGATCAAGCCGGCGATGGTGTCGCGAATGATCTTCGCGCGTGCTGCGTAATACGCGGAGAGTTGCCGAAAGCTGGCATCCAAGCGCCCTGATTTTTCTCCCACACCTAGTAACGCAATGTCGAAATCGGGCATCCAGCCGTGCACCGCGGTCATACTTTCGCTAAACGTGAGGCCGGATTTCAGGCTTGCAATCAATTGCTCAATTGCGCCTCGGGAGACACGGGTGGTGGGGTTTGAAACCGCCATCTCCAGCGCGCGGATCAGAGGAATCCCGGCTGAAATCATCGACCCGAGCTGATGATACAACTCCGCGCGAAGGCTGAGTTGCCTGGGAGTAACAATCATGGTCGTCCTCCGAATTCCGTCCAGAGCCGCAACAGTGTTGGCGCCGGGAAGCGAATGAGGGCGACAACAGGAACATCAGACCGCGACGCGATCGAAACTGGCTTTCAGATCGCGCTTGCTGCGCAATCCGACAATCTGGTCCGCCACCTGTCCCTTGTCGAAGAGCAGCAATGTGGGAATGGCGCGAATCCCATATTCCGCGGCGATGCCTTGTTGTTCGTCGATGTTGACCTTGGCAATGCGGACTCGGCCTTCATACTCATCCGCAAGCTCATCCAGGACGGGAGCAATTGCCTTGCAAGGGCCGCACCACTCAGCCCAGAAATCCACAAGGACAGGCGTGGGAGATTGAAGCACTTCTTTTGCGAAATTCTCTTGCGTCAGGAGGAGAATGTTGGGCGATGCCATATTGATTTTTTCGTCGTAGCTTCCGGCGTAATTCGGTGATGGCTACAGTAGGAAAGCAAGATAGGCCGTGCTGCCTACGGCAATCAGTCCCACAACTGCAGCAGCGATGGCAAGGCCGGAGTCGACCGGGCTGAGGGTGGGTGCGGCGGAAATGGGAGCTGCCATCGGCCGTTGCGCTGTGGCCGGGCGTGGAGCCGGAGGGGCTGACATCGCAGTGCCGGGCCGGGGTGCTGCAGCAGGCGCGGCAGCAGCGGAGGCGTGCGGAGCGGCCGCCGGAGTTGCAGCGGGAGCGATTCCAGGCGCAGGCGGAACGCCTGCAGCGCCAGTAGGACCGCCCGGGGGAAGCGTCGGCAGCTTGATGGTCGGAGCAGCGGTCGGTTTCGGGGGCAAATTGATGCGGACCGTTTCTTTTTTGGGCTGTACCTTTCCGGTTTCCTTTTTCGGAGGAACAGCGCCAGTGGGAATATTCGGGATGTTCTCGGCCATAGCTCGCCTCAAGATAAGTTGCGTCACTCGCCTGTCAAACTCTTATTGGAAAATGACACGGGCCGAAGAATTACTTCGGCCCGTGTCAGTCTTCTGAATGTTTCTTAATTCCGCTCGCGCCGTTCGTAACCGCCTTCGCGCGCGCCACCCCAGCGCTGTTGCTGCGGACGATCTTCTCGCGGCCGCGCGACATTCACCGTCAAGGCGCGACCTTGAAAATCCTTGTTATGGAATTGTTCGATCGCCTTGTTCGCGTCATCCTGGCTGGCGAATTCAACAAACGCGAACCCTCGCGATTTGCCGGTCATCTTGTCCAGCATGAGATTGACAGAGGTCACGACGCCAGCCTGGGAGAAATAATCCTGAAGATCATTCTCCATAGTCTGGTACGAGAGGTTGCCTACGAAGAGCCTGGTTGGGTTCATAATACGAGTACCTGATCAAAAGACCGCGTGGGAGGACTGCACCGGCAGGATCACTGAATGTCGTTTTAGGTTCACTGACAATCTGTCTTCTGACACCAACAGCATTGGCTTTTGATCAGATTGGCGCAATTGTTAGTCAAACGGTTTTTCGCCGTCAACAACGATTACGCCGGGTTTCACGGACCCGACGCAACTTGTTGCGGTGCAACACCAGCGGCCGCTTCTTTTCGGCGGCGGAGCTCCTCGAACAGCTCTTCAGCCACAATGAAACCCACGCAATTGGACGCGCCACACCGGCATGGATGATCCTGGTAATCGTCCAGGTCGTACCCGTAATTGAACGTCAACTCCTCGCCCGCCCGAATATCCCGAATCGCTACAATCCAGATGTGCTTTTCATCCCACTGCGCTTCGCAATTCGGAGAACAGCTGTGGTTGATGAATCGAGCAAGGTTCCATTCCACGTTGCCGTCCAGATCGGTCGTTTCATCGATGTCGAAGATGTACGGATTATTTAACTCGCAGCGCCGCTGTGACTCTTCCTTTGAAATGTTTTCGCCGGTGTATTCAACGATCTCCGTGCCTTCCCGAATGTCAACACGTGCGAAGCCGCCGGTTCCGTGAATCTCCGACGTGCGATAGATCACCAAATCAGTTTGAATTTCCATCGAATGCCCAACATTCTAACGCGGCCGACATGCGCTCACAAAGTTTTAAAATTGTGTTCGTGACCGCGCCTAACCGCAAAGTGGCCCGGCATCTTGCGCGCAAAGCCCTCGAAGCAAAACTCGTTGCGTGCGCCAACATTGTTCCAGCGGTGGAATCGCTTTACTGGTGGCAGGACAAAATCGAGTGCAGCCGCGAACTGCTCATCGTCTTCAAAACCATCGCGCCCCGCGTCAATCAACTGGAGAAGATGGTCGTCGCGGAGCATCCGTATGACACGCCGGAGTTTGTTGTTCTCGATCCATCGGCTGCAAACCGGCGTTACCTCGCCTGGTGGAGAGCCGCCTGCGTAGGTTAACACCCGGCCAGTCACCGCCCCATTGCAGTTGCCGTTTGACGCGCTAGTGTTCGTCTCGAGTGAACACGCAGGATCTCATCCCCGTCTTGCTCCTTACGCTGCTCAGCCTGTCGCTGATCGCGGGCGCTGCAACGATTTTGTTGATCATGCATTGGCGGCGAAAGCGGCCACTCATGGCGGCAGCTCCGGTGCTGGATCCGGAAACGTTTGACCAACTGACCCGTTGCTCATTCGTCCATCGTCCTCATGCGTGGGTGGCTGTGCGCAGCCGGAACCTTCCTGCGGTTCAAGCAGCGTTGGGCCTGAGTAATCCCCGCCCATGCACCTGTTTCCAGGGACTCACGGGCGAGTTGCGCCTGTTCATCACGCCCCCGCTTCACGGCTGGATCCTGATCACCGGGTCCGGGTTGCCGGATCCTGCTGAGGACGTTGATATTTCGTTTAGGTTCCTGATGGATTTAAGCCGCAAGCTCGGACACGTTCAGTTTTTCAGCGCCACCCCCGCGTTGAATCATCACTCGTGGGTGCGAGCCGAAAATGGGCGTGTCATTCGTGCCTATTGCTGGGCTGGCCGAACCCTTTGGAATCAGGGTGTCAAAACCCAGGCGGAAATCGACCTGGGCATGAAGTGCTTTCAGTATTGCGAATGCCCCTCGGTCGCGTTGTTCAACGCGGTGGATTTCGAGGCATCCAACACTGAGCGAGTCCCCCTGCTCGCCTCGGCATGGAGCATTGACCCTGCAGCGATAGATGAACATACGCTGGAAGTGACCTCTGGAATCGCGGGCGAACCCCCGCGGCTGTATTGACAGCCGCCGCTTTCTCTGAAATGACTGGGCCGTCCAACCCAGGACGCCTATGTCACTCGACCTCGAGATCCAAAAGTTTCCTCGGCGCATCGATTTAAAGGAGCAATTCCAGGCAACTCTCCGGCCCTTGAAGAAGGACGACGAGAAGAAGTTCTATGAATTTTTCCAGTCCGTTCCCGAACAGGAACGCATGTTCATCAAACATCGTGTAAGCGATCCACAGGTGATCCGCGCGTGGTGCCAAAACATCGATCTCGGGCGCAAATTCCCCCTCGTCGCGCTCATGGACAACAACTTCGCAGGGGTGGCGACACTGCACCAGCAGCAGGGAGGATGGAAAAGGCACATCGGCCGCGTCAGCGTGCTTGTGCTTCCACGATACCGCGGGCGGGGCCTCGCGCGCGCGTTGATCAAGGAGATCTCCGAAACGGCGCGCAGTCTCGGGCTCGAACGGTTGGAAGCGGAATTCATCGGGAGCCAGGAAGCGGCAATTAAAATGTTCGCAATGCTCGGCTTCAGCAATCTCTGCCGCTTCGACGACTACGTGAAAGACATGCAGGCCATTTCGCACGACTACGTGCTCATGGGACTGAACCTGAAGGTCGACGAGGAATACGCCGGCGTCGGAGGCTGAGGGTATGCATGATTTACGATTGATGATGAATGATTTGGACGCCACGGATGAGGTCTGCGGCAGCAAATCTTCAATCACAAACCATCCAGCTCTATCATCACTTCCAGATGCCATCGATTTGCCCCAATTGTGGCGCTGACGTTCCCGCGCGCGCCAAGGCATGCCCAGAGTGCGGATCCGATGATCAGACCGGCTGGTCGAGTGAAGCCGAAACGAGCGGACTGGATCTTCCGGAGGAAAATTTCAACTACGAAAAATTCGTCGAAACCGAGTTCGGCGCACGGAAAAACTCCCCGTCGGGCCTTCCCTGGTTTTGGTGGATCGCCGCCGTCGCCGTCATCGCAGCGCTGGTCTGGCTGATGCTCGCGTAAGAAAAAAGCCCGTCCAGGAAAGGACGGGCTGATAATGATTTAAAACCTTGTTCAGGCCTTGGCTTCGGCTGCTTGACCTTCCTTCACTTCAGCAGGCTTGGTCTCCGCCTTCGTTTCCGTAGGAGCGCTTTCGCCAGCCGGCATGTCGACCCATTCAAGGATCGCGAGCTGGGCGGCGTCGCCCTGGCGTTGATGCAACTTGACGATTCGGGTGTAGCCGCCGTTGCGGTTCTTCTGTGCCGGCGCAATCTCGCTGAAAAGGATCTTGGTGGCGTCTTCCTGGTGAAGCCGGGCCACCGCGAGACGGCGGGCGTGAACAGTGCCTTTCTTGCCGAGCGTGACAAGCTTCTCTGCCACCGACCTGGCCGCTTTGGCCTTCGCCAGCGTGGTCGTAACGCGTTTGTGCTTGATCAGACTGCAAACCAGGTTGGCAAGCATTGCATTCCGGTGTTCGCCGGTGCGGCCCAACTTGGCAGTTCGCTTGAGGTGTCGCATATACTACTTACTGTTATCGGGTCACTAGCCCTGATTCTTCCTTCGGCATGTCCAACAGATCGGCATCGAAGGTCATGCCGAGCCCCAGTCCGAGCGCCTGAAGCTTGTCCTTGATCTCGTTCAAAGACTTCTTTCCGAAATTGCGGTACTTCAGCATTTCGGATTCGGTCTTCATCGCCAGCTGCCCAACCGAGGTAATGTTGGCATTGTTCAAGCAATTCGCTGCGCGGACGCTCAACTCGATTTCGTTCACGCTCATATTGAGGAGCTTCTTCAGCTTGGACTTTTCCTCGTCCTGCTTGTCCACAACTTCCTCGAACTCCACCGCGCTCTTGTCATAGCCGACAAAAACGTCCAGATGATGCGCGAGAATGGCGGAGGCTTGCGTGAGGGCGTCGTCCGGCGTAATGCGGCCGTCGGTCCACACTTCCATCAACAAGCGATCATAATCAGTCCGCTGCCCGACGCGAGCGCTCTCAACCGCGTAACGAACGCGTGTAACCGGGGAGAACAGGGAGTCAATGGCGATGACTCCGATGGCCTGATTCGGCTTCTTGTTCTCGTCGCCGGGCATAAAGCCACGGCCGATCTTCACTTCCAGTTCCATCTCGAACTTCTTCTTTTTGTCGAGCGTGCAGATGTGCTGATTCGGGTTAACCAATTCAACGTTCTGGTTAAGCTGGATGTCCGCCGCAGTCACTTCGCCCTCCTTGTTCACGGAAAGCAGCAGAGTCTGCGGGTCGCGGGTGTGCGCGCGAAAGAGAACCTTCTTCAGGTTCAAAACGATCTCAGTGACATCCTCAACGATGCCATCGACTGTCGCGAACTCATGCATCGCGCCGTCGACCTTGATGGAAGTGATCGCAGCACCTTCGAGCGACGACAGCAACACGCGGCGCAGCGAATTGCCGACCGTATGGCCGTAGCCGGTTTCAAATGGTTCAGCAATGAATTTTGCGTAGGTTTCGGTCGCGGTAGACTCTTCCTTGGTCAACCGCTTGGGCATTTCAAAACGTCCTAGACGTACTGGCATATTATCCTTTCAACAATTTTAATCTGATTGCGCCAGAGTATGTTCCCGCTGGCTGGCGCAATCCGTATAATTGTTTCTGGAGCGTTTGAGTATGAAGCGCCGGGGCGGCCACGAAAAGGCAGCCCGGCGTTGCAAAACCCGTCACCCCGTTCAGTTAACTAGCGGGAATAAAATTCGACGACAGCCTGTTCGTTCGCGATCGGGTTGATCTCATCACGAGTCGGAATGCGCATCACGACGCCCTTCAGGTCATCCTTGCTGAGGGACAACCAATCCGGAATGGACCGGCTGGTGGAGCTTTCCAGGTTCTTCGTCGCAAGCTGGCGCGAAACATTGGTGCTCTTGATGGTGATCACGTCATTCACCTTCAGGGCGTAGGACGGGATGTTGACCTTGCGGCCGTTGACCTGCACGTGACCGTGGGTCACAAGCTGGCGGGCGGCAGCACGGGTACTCGCGAAACCGAGATGAAACACAACGTTGTCGA
Organism: Verrucomicrobiia bacterium; assembly: GCA_035629175.1. Taxonomy (NCBI): domain Bacteria; kingdom Pseudomonadati; phylum Verrucomicrobiota; class Verrucomicrobiia; species Verrucomicrobiia bacterium. The sequence continues at coordinate 53,749 of DASPIL010000040.1, forward strand.
GGCGTGTCTCGAGAATCTGCAGCATGTGCTCACCGGTCACGCCACGGCGGCGCAGCGCTTTCTGGTAAACGCCACGAAACTGACGTTCAAGCAAGCCATAAAAATAACGGAGCTTCTGCTTCTCAATCAGCCCCAGACCGTAGTCAGTATGCTTGCGGCGGGACTTCGGGCCATGCATGCCCGGGCCGTAATTGCGGCGTTCGAGATACTTGGTCGGGCCGAAGATCGGGATTCCGAAGCGGCGGCTGATTCGAACGCGAGGACCTGTGTAACGAGCCATAGAAAATTTCGATTAACGATTTACAGTTTACGACTACACGCGGCGCTTCTTGCGCGGGCGGCAGCCATTGTGAGGCACCGGAGTCACGTCTTTGATTGTGGTGATTTCCAGGCCGATCGCCTGCAGCGCCCGGATTGCCGATTCACGGCCGGAACCCGGACCTTTCACGCGCACTTCGACCTCCTTCATGCCGTGCGACATGGCCTGGCGGGCGGCGTCCTGCGCCACCTGCTGGGCGGCGTAAGCGGTGCTTTTCCGCGACCCTTTGAATCCCACCCGGCCGGCACTGGACCATCCGAGCAGGTTTCCATGCATGTCAGTGATGGTGACCTGGGTGTTGTTGAACGTGGCGAGGATGTTCGCGATGCCAACGGAAATATTCTTGGCGCCCTTGGCCTTGACAATCTTCTTGCCTGCCAGATCGTCGGCAAGCAATTCGGCGGCCGTGGGAGCCGCGGCTGCGACCGGTGCTTCCGGTGCTGCGGGAGCAGCAGGCGCGGCAGTGGCAGCATCAGCGGCAGGCGCCTTCTTGGTCACTTTTGTTTCCTCAGCAGCAGCAGCTCCCTCAGATTTGCCCTCTTTCTTGGGAGCGGGTGCTTTCTTCTTCGTTTCTTCAGCCATAACAAAAATCAGTGAATACCAGTCTTCGCGTTCGGATTACGTTGCACGCCGACAGTCTTCCGTGGTCCTTTGCGCGTGCGGGCATTGGTTTGTGTGCGTTGCCCGCGGACAGGCAGGCCGCGCATGTGACGAATGCCGCGGTAGCATTTAATTCCCTGCAAACGCTTGAGGTTCATGCCGATCTCGCGGCGCAGATCGCCTTCGATGACATACTTCCCTTCCTGAATCGCGTGGACGATTTGCGAAAGCTGGGCTTCCGTCAAATCCTTCGCGCGAACGCTCGGGTCAATCTGCGCCTTCGCGAGGATATCGACTGCGTTCTTCGCGCCGATGCCGTAAATGTAGCGAAGCGCGATATCGATGCGCTTGTTTGGCGGGACTTCTACACCAATGATGCGTGCCATAAATTAACCTTGCCGTTGCTTGTGGCGTTTGTTGCTGCAAATGACGCGAATTACGCCTTTGCGCCGGATCACTTTGCAGTTTTCGCAAAGTTTTTTTACTGATGCTCGAACTTTCATTGTAAATCTGTCTTCGTTTCGACGACGATTCGCCCTTCCGACAAGTCGTAGGGCGACATCTGCAACTTCACTGTGTCTCCGGCCCGCGCCGCGAACGTTCGTTTGGCGGCGCCCAAGGCGTAAGCCGTCAGCTCGTGGCCATTGGCAAGCCTGACCCGGAACAACTGCTTCGGGAGCACCGCGGTCACGATGCCCTCAACCTGGAAGGCATTTGCTCCGGCCATGTCATGATCTCCGGCTCGCCGTCCGTCACCAGAACGGTATGCTCAAAATGAGCGGACAATGAACCATCTTGAGTGACCACTGTCCAGCCATCATTCAAGATTTTTACGCCTGGCAGCCCCGCATTTACCATCGGCTCAATCGCCAGCGTCATTCCAGGCCGCAGTTCCGGCGAACGCTTCTTCCGCTCGTCAAAATTCGGAATCTGCGGCTCTTCATGCATCGAGCGTCCCACCCCGTGTCCCACAAACTCCCGCACAATGCTGAAGCCGTTCTGCTCTACATAAACCTGAATCGCCCGGGATATATCCACCACGCGCTTCCCGGGCACAGCCTGGGCGATCCCTTCGAACAATGACTTCTGGGTCACGTCCATCAACTTCTGTCCAAGAACCCCGCATCCCCCGACCGCTACCGTCCTTGCCGTGTCCCCGATAAATCCGTTGTAAATGACACCAACGTCGAGGCTCACAATGTCCCCGAGCTTCAACTGCCGGTCACCTGCCAGACCATGGACTACCTGGTCGTTCACCGAGATGCAGATGTGACACGGATATTTTCGATACCCGAGAAACGCACTTTTTGCGCCGTGGCTTCGGATACGCTCTGCGGCAAAATCATCCACTTCCCGGGTTGTCAAACCCGGCCTGATGAAAGCCGCTACATCGTTCAGCACTGTACCTGCGATGGTGCATGCAGGCCGCATCGCTTCCAAATCCCGCTCGCTCTTGAGAACAATCATTTTCGGAGCTTGACCGCAAACCGGCCAGACAGGATCTCAGATGCGGCCCTTGACCCGGCCCTTCTTCAGAAAACCATCATAATGGCGCATGAGAAGATGGGACTCCATTTGGCGCATGGTATCCAAAACGACGCCGACGGCGATCAGCATGCTGGTGCCTCCAAAAAACTGGGCCACCTGATACGAAATACCCATCTGGGTCGCCAGAATCATCGGGATGATTGCGATCACCAGCAGGAAGATGGCGCCTGCCAGCGTGATGCGGCTCATCGCATTATGCAGGTAATCCGAAGTCGCCTGGCCGGGTCGAACACCTGGGATGTATCCGCCGTTTTTCTTCAGGTCGTCGGCAATCTGCAATTCATTGAATTGAGTGGCCACCCAGAAGTAGGAGAAGAACAGGATCATCAGCGAATACAGCAGGAAGTACCAAAAACTGTTGTGATCGAGCGCATTGCCGATCGCGGAAAACATCTCCGAAAAGAATTTGCCACTCGCACTGGTGCTGTCGCGGAGGCTCTGGCCCAGCGTGTAGAAAATCTTTTGCGGGAACATCAATATAGCCTGCGCAAAGATGATCGGCATTACGCCCGCGTAATTCACCCGCAAAGGCATGAACGAGGTTCCGCCAGAATACACTTTTCTGCCGACCGCGCGCTGCGCGTATTGGACTGGAATCTTCCGTTGCGCCTGGGTGATGGCGATCACACCCGCGATCACGCCTGCAAGCAGAAGCAGCAACGCAATCGCGTGTCCAATGTTGCCTCGCGCCTCAGTGTCGCCAGAAGCAAAGAACAGGTCACGCAAGCCTTGGATCGCTGACGGAATTTCGGCAAGGATACCGATCGTGATGATCAACGAGATGCCGTTCCCGATACCCCGCTCGGTAATCTGTTCGCCGAGCCACATCAACAACATGGTTCCGCACGTGAGAATCAAGGTCGTCTGAATGCGATACCACCAGATCCAGCTGTCAGGGAACAACACTATACGCCCAATCTCGGCCGACTGAAACACCGCCTCAGGATTCTCCCAGCCAATCGCCATTGCCATTCCCTGGCCGACACAAAGCAGCAGGGTCAAATAGCGCCCGTATTGGATCAACTTGGTGCGTCCGCCTTCCTCGCGCGCCAGCTTGCTCCAAGGGCCGTACACGGCCGTCAGGAGCTGCACGATAATTGTGGCGCTGATATAGGGCATGATCCCGAGCGATCCGACCGCGCAACGTTGCAACGCGCCACCCGTGAACATGCTGTAGAGGCCGAGAACACCCGCACCACGATCGGCCAACTGCGAGAAGAATTCGGCCAGCCGGGTTCCGTCCAAACCAGGAATCGTGATGTACGCGACCAACCGGCAGATTGCCAGGATCATCACGGTAAACAGGATCCGCGACTTCAGCTCCGGAATTTTGAAGCAGTTGCTGAACGTGTTCGCGATATTGGCAATCATGGGCGCCTAAGACTAAGCCTTGGTGGATTCCACTTTGCCAATCACTTCGCAGGTGCCGCCTTTGGCCTCGATCTTTGCCTTGGCAGCAGCGCTGAACGCATGAGCACTGACGGAGAGCTTCTTCGTCACTTCGCCGTTTCCAAGGATCTTGATCCCGGCGCCGGGGCCATTCGCCAGGCCGACGCTCTTCATTGCCGCCTCGTCCACGCGGGCGCCGTCCTCAAACACATTCAACGATTCCAGGTTGACCGGAATATAAGTGGTCGCGTGCCGCGTATTGTTGAAGCCGCGCTTTGGAATGCGGCGGATGAGCGGCATCTGGCCGCCTTCGAACCCGATACGGATGGAGCTGCCTGAACGGGCCGTCTGGCCCTTGCCACCACGCCCGGCGGTTTTGCCGCGGCCACTGGATTCACCCTGGCCGAGACGCTTGCGACGATGCTTCGCGCCTGGACGGGGTTTCAAATCATGTAAACGCATAAAATCTTAGATTCTCAATTCGGTCCCACACTCCGCGAGTTGTTCCGAACACGGAACACGCGGCCGCGGAACGCACTTGCCAGGTTAAGACGCAACGGGCACCTGGGGAGCCGCCTTCCGCATTTCAATGCCACGACCCTTGTAAATGTCCTCGGCCTGTCGGAGGCTCAATAACGCATGGAGCGTCGCTTTCACCACGTTTGCCGCGTTCTTGGATCCGAGCGATTTACTCAGGATGTCCTTTACGCCCGCGGATTCCAGGACTGCCCGCACCGTTTTGCCGGCAATGATCCCAGTTCCCGGTGACGCAGGACGAAGGAGAACTTTGGCTCCGCAGTAATGGGAAAACACTTCGTGCGGAATGGTGGCTGCCTTGAGCGACACGGGCACCATATGGTTGCGTGCGTCCTCGCCGCCTTTGCGAATGGCGTCAGCCACTTCGCCAGCCTTGCCGAGACCGACGCCGACTTTGCCCTTGCGGTCGCCGACCACTACAAGCGCGCTGAAATTGAAGCGGCGGCCGCCTTTGACCACCTTGGCGGAACGGTTAATGAAGACAACCTTCTCCATTAACTCTTCCCCGCCCTGACCGCCGGAGTCCTCGGGCGGTTTGCGTCGCCCGCGACCCTGGCCGCGTCCCCCACCCCGCTGATACGGATGCTGGTGACTTTGTTGGGTTTGCTGCGGCGCTTGCGGTGCCTGTGGCGCCTGCGGTTGCTGCTGCTCGGCGCCCGCGCCTTCTACAATGTTGGTTTCTTCAGCCACAATATCTTCTCTCGGGTTAAACGTTAAAACTGCAGACCCGCTTCGCGTGCGGCATCAGCCAGCGCTTTCACTTTGCCGTGATAACGGGCACCGCTGCGGTCGAACACGACCTTTGTAATTCCCTTGTCGATCGCTGCCTTGGCTGCAAGTGTGCCGATGGCTTTGGCGCTGCTGACATTTGCACCCATCTTTTCGCGATCCGGGGTCGCCTTCGCGGTCGTTGCCGCCGCAGCCACAGTAACGCGCTTGATGTCATCAATGAACTGCACGTAAATGTGCTCGTTCGTGAACCGCACGCTCATGCGGGGGCGTTCAGTGGTTCCGTTCACTTTCTTTCGCACGCGCCAATGACGGAGCTGCGCCAATCTCTGCTTCTTGTCTGTTCTCATCGTGTAGCGCCACGGATTTGCCGTGGCTGTAATGGTTATTGGACGGTCTTGCCTTCCTTGCGTTGGACATGTTCGCCAGCATACCGCACACCCTTGCCCTTGTAGGGTTCAGGCGGGTAAAAGCTGCGAATCTCCGACGCCACACGGCCGACCACTTGCCGATCCGGCCCTTCGATCGTCACCTTGGTGTTTTCTTCGACCGTCACTTTGATCTGCGCAGGGATTGGATAATTGATGGGATGCGAGAAACCGAGGTTCAGATTAACCACGTTTCCCTGCACGGCGGCTTTGAATCCGACGCCCTGGATTTCGAGCTTCTTGACGAATCCTTCACTGACGCCCTTGACCATATTGTTGACGAGGGCGCGGCTCAGTCCGTGCAATGCTTTGGCCTGGGCGTCGTCGCCGTTGCGGCTGACCACAATGCTTCCATTCTCGACTTTCAAGCTGGTGCGGTGGGGCAGATCGAAGGCCAGTTTGCCTTTCGGACCTTCCACGAGAACCTGCTGGCCCTTGACCTCCACCTTGACCTTCGGAGGAACAGCAATCGGTTGTTTTCCAATTCGCGACATAAAATCAATTCAGTTTTGGCTCTTGCTCAGGCGGGAGCCGCTTACCACACGTAACACAGCAATTCTCCACCAAGATTTTTCTTCCGGGCCGAGTTGCCAGTCATCACGCCTTCCGGCGTGGATACCACGGCAATGCCGAGGCCATTGCGCACGCGTGGAATCTCAGTGGCACCTACGTAATGACGAAGACCCGGGCGGCTCACACGGCGAATGCCTTCGATGACGCTCTTCTTGCCCTGGTACTTCAACTTCAGCTTCAGGGTCTTGAATCCCTTGCCGTCCACGGCGACTTCCGCGACATAGCCTTCCTTTTTCAGGATGTGGGCGATGCTCTCCTTCACTTTGGAGTGCGGAATTTCGACCGCCGGCAGCAACGCGCGTTGGGCGTTGCGAATGCGGGTCAACATGTCAGAAATCGGGTCGATCATAAATTCAGATGGAGTCTTGGGTTCCGGCTTTCGCGAGCATTCCTTCCTGTCGCTCGCCATCCGGGCCCAGTATTCCGTTCATCTTCTCACCAGCTCGCCTTCGTCACTCCCGGAACCAGGCCGTTCAATGCGGCTTCCCGGAACGTCATGCGCGAGCAACCAAACTTTCGCCAGTAGCCGCGGCGGCGGCCGCTCATCGCGCAGCGGTTCACCACGCGCGTTGGGCTGGCATCGCGAGGGAGTTTCGCAAGGCCGGCGTAATCACGCTTTGCCTTCAGCTCGGCGCGCAACGCCGCATACTTCTTCACCGTTTCCGACTTGCGCTTGTTGCGCTCCAACCATGATTTCTTCGCCATAAAAATTCTTATTTTTCAGCCAGCGGCATGCCCATCATCTTCAACAACTCCAAGGCTTCTGCATCCGTCTGCGCCGTGGTCACGATCGTGATGTCCATCCCCTGCGTGCGCTTGATCTTGTCGAGCTCAATTTCAGGGAAGATCGTCTGGTCCGAGACACCAAACGTATAATTGCCGCGTCCGTCGAATTTCCGGGGTGAGAGGCCGCGGAAATCACGAATGCGGGGCAGTGCCGCCGCAACCAAACGGTCGAAAAACTCGTACATCGCATCCTTGCGCAACGTCACCCGGCAACCGATCGGCTGGCCTTCGCGCAGTTTGAAGTTCGCAATGCTGTGCCGCGACTTGCTGATGGCGGGCTTGCGGCCTGTAATCGCAGCGAGATCCTTGGCCGCGTCATCGATCGCACTCTTTTCCAGGGAGGCGCTGACACCCATGTTCACGACGATTTTTTCAAACCGCGGAATCTGATGGACGTTGCCGTAGTTGTTCTTCGTTCTCAACGCGGGGACCACCTCGTTGACGTATTTTTCGTAAAGTCTGGCTTTCATTTCGTCTTCGTCACGGTGATTGCCGTAACTCTAAATTCTTATGCTGCTTAAATTGTCACCACTCAGGCCTTGGCGGGTGCCGCAGCCGAGCGTTTGCCGGCCCGCGCATCAAAGGCATCAGCCTTCATCACGTTCGAGATGTGAACGGTACCCTCCCGTGTCACGATCGAGCCCTGCTGGTTCTGTTGCGTGCGGCGTGTGTGGCGCTTGATCATCTGGACGCCTTCGACAATGACGCGCTGTTTGGCCGCCTCAATGGAGATGACCTTGCCGCGCTTGCCCTTTTCGGCGCCCGCGATCACGACCACTTCATCACCCTTCTTCACATGAAATCGTTGCATACTCAAATTACCTCCGGAGCGAGCGAAATGATCTTCATAAACTTCTTCTCGCGCAATTCCCGGGCAACAGGTCCGAAGATGCGAGTTCCACGCGGATTCAGTTCCTTGTCGATGATGACGATCGCGTTGCTGTCGAAACGCAGATATGAGCCATCGCTGCGACGGATCGCCTGCCTGGTGCGCACAATCACTGCATCGACAACGTCGCCCTTCTTGACGGTGCCATCAGGGGCGGCGTCCTTGATGTGTGCCTTGATCACGTCGCCGACGTGGGCATACGTCTGGTTTTTGCCCAGGACGCCGATTGCCCAGGCGACTTTTGCGCCGGTATTGTCGGCAACATCCAAATGAGAACGAATCTGCAACATAACGAATTAAATCAGGCGGCCACCGGTGCAACACCGGAGCTGCGTTCAACCACTTCCACCAGACGCCAGCGTTTCAACTTAGACAGCGGACGCGTCTCCTCAATGCGCACGCGATCGCCGACCTTTGCCTCGGCCTTTTCATCATGCGCGTAAAATTTCTTATAACCTGTGACCACCTTCTTGAACTTCGGGTGCGGGAAACGGCGTTCCACGCGAACCACGATGGTCTTGGTCATCTTGTTAGAAATCACTTCGCCGACGCGTTCCTTGCGATTGCCGCGAGCGAGTTCCAAAGTTTTCGTTTCTTCAGCCATGTTAAAATTGTGGTGATGGAGTGAGGGAGTGCTGTGGCCGCGGCGTATGCTTCCGCGCTCCACGCTTCACTGCTTCACTCGCTTTTCATGCCGCTTTGCTCCGCATTTGGGAAATACGCGTCTCGATGCGTGCGATGTCGCGGCGCAAGGTGCGCAGGCGGGCCGGCTTCTCGAGCTGAGCGCTGGCCTGCTGCAAACGCAGGTTAAAAATCTCCTGCCGCAGATCACGGCCCTTGGCCGCCAGCTCCACCAGCGACAGGTCTTGAATTTCAGACATCTTCATAAACTCTTTGCCCCTTACGCCGTCGCCTGATGACGGGCGATAAACTTGGTCTTGATCGGCAGCTTGGTCGCGGCGAGCCGCAAGGACTCACGAGCTACCGCTTCGGTCACTCCGTCCACTTCGAACAACACGTTCGCAGGACGGATCACGGCCACCCAGCCTTCCAGCGGGGCCTTGCCCTTACCCATTCGCGTTTCCAAAGGCTTCTTCGTGAATGACTTCTGGGGAAACACCCGGATCCACAGTTTTCCGTGGCGCTTCATGTTGCGGGCAATGGCGACGCGGGCGGCTTCGAGCTGCTTGGAATCCATCCAACAACGTTCGAGGGCCATCAAACCGTATTCGCCGAAAGCCACCGTGCTGCCCCGATAGGCAAGTCCTGCGCGGTTGCCGCGGTGCATCTTCCGAAACTTAACTCTTGCTGGCTGTAAAGGCATATCGAATCTCTCTTCTACAAAGTTACTTCACCGGCAATGCTTCCGGTTGCGGAGCGGACGGCTGTTGTGCGCGGGTTGGCTTGTTCTCGCCCTTGCAGACCCAGCACTTCACACCCAGCTTTCCATAAACGGTCAGTGCCTCAGCAAAACCGTAATCTATGTTGGCGCGCAGCGTGTGCAGCGGAACCCGGCCCCAATGATATTGTTCAACGCGGGCGAGCTCGGCCCCGCCAAGCCGGCCGGCGCAGCGAATCTTGATGCCCTCGGCACCGAAGTCCTTGGCCGTCTGCAGCGCCTTCTTCATCGCGCGACGGAACGAAACGCGGCGTTCAAGCTGCAGGGCGACATTCTCGGCAACCAGCTGCGCGTCGGTTTCAGGCTGCTTGATCTCAACGATGTCAACGTAGATTTCCTTGCCCGTCATCTTGCTGAGCTCTTCCTTGATTTTGTCGATCTCGGCACCTTTTCGGCCGATGACGACGCCAGGACGGGCTGTCAGGATCGTGATGCGGCAGCGATTCGCGGCGCGCTCGATCAAAATCTTGGGAACAGAGGCGGTCTCGAGCTTTTTCTTCAACAACTCGCGGATCTGACGGTCCTCCGTCAGCAGCTTGCCGAACTCTTTCTTTCCGGCATACCACTTGGAGCGCCAGTCCTTGTTGACTGCAATGCGGAGACCGACTGGATTAGTTTTTTGACCCATAGCAAATCTGGATTATTCGTCGGTTAAAACGATCTTCACGTGGCAGTTCCGCTTGATGATCGGACCCGCGGATCCGCGGGCTTTCGGCGTAAAGCGCTTGTAGCTGGTTGCGGTTTGCGCGACGGCTTCCTTGATCACGAGCGCCTCCGGCTTGGCCTGGTTGTTGTTTTCCGCGTTGGCGATGGCCGACTTCAATGTCTTGGCCACAAACCGGGCGCCCTTTCGGGGAACCACGGCGAGGACAGCCTGTGCTTGAAGGGCAGGCAATCCCTGAATCTGGCGCACCACTTCGCGCATCTTCTGCGCGGACATGCGGATGTTTTTCGTAATTGCTTGAACTTGCATAGGCTACTTCGCTTCCGCCTTGGCTGTGTGCGCGCCGTGCTTCTTGAACGTGCGCGTCAGGGAGAATTCACCCAGCCGGTGTCCCACCATGTTTTCCGTTACAAAAACTGGATTGAAAACCTTGCCGTTATGAACGTTGAAGGTCAGGCCAACGAACTCAGGGGTGATCATCGAACGCCGCGACCAGGTTTTGATCGGCGACTTCGATTTCGTTTCCTTGGCCTTCTGGATCTTGTCCAGCAGGTGGAAATCTACAAACGGGCCTTTTTTGATGGAGCGTCCCATACGGAAAATTACGATTTACGATTTACGATTGATGTTTCGCCGGTTCGCGTCAGGCCTACTTGTTCTTCATGGGGCGGCCGTCGCGGCGCACCAGAATGAACCGGTTCGAGTATTTCTTCTTCTCCCGCGTGCGATAGCCCTTTGCGATGAGACCCCAAGGCGAAGTCAACTGTTGCCAGCCGCCGCCCGATTTCGATTTGCCCGCGCCGCCGCCGTTCGGATGGTCGACTGGATTACGAGCGACACCGCGATTGATCGGGCGAATGCCGCGATGGCGCGAGCGGCCCGCCTTGCCCAGGACCACATTCTCGTGCTCGGTATTTCCAACCTGGCCGATCGTGGCGTAGCAGTTCTCGTGAATTTTGCGAATTTCACCCGAAGGCAAACGCACCTGCGCATAGCCTTCATCGCGCGACATCAGGGTTGCAGCACCACCAGCGGTGCGAACCATCTGTCCACCGCGGCCCGGGGTCAATTCAATATTGTGAATGGCGATGCCCACCGGAATCGCCCGCAGCGGAAGTGCATTGCCGATTTCAGGGGGAGCGGAGGGGCCGCTGGAAAGTTTCGCACCCACCTTCAAACCATTGGGAGCAACGATGTATGCCTTCTCACCGTCCGTATACTGGAGGAGTGCCAGCCGTGCTGTGCGGCCGGGATCGTATTCGATCGCGGAAACCGTAGCTTCAACACCATGTTTCTGACGCTTAAAATCCACGATGCGGAGTTTCTGCTTATGTCCGCCGCCAATGCCACGCGCCGTGGCACGTCCGTAATGATTGCGTCCACCCGTTTTCTTGCGAATCTCAACCAGGCTCTTTTCGGGCTTGGTCTTCGTAATTTCGCTGAAATCGGCGAACGTTACGTATCGCGTTGACGGGGTCAACGGTCTAAATGTCTTAACTGGCATAAAATCAAATCAGTTACCAACCAAGTCAGCTACTTGGAGAGCGGAGCCATCAGTCCTGTCCCGGTTGGGAAATCAGTTATCGGTTCCGCAGGTCACGCTGTCCGTGCCCGGGTCGGGCGAACGGAGCCGGGAATATAGGTAAACACCTCATTCCGTGCAATAGATATTTAAAAAAAGTTTGAACCTTTCTCCAACTCGGCAATCTATCGCAAAACCAAACAGGCCGGGCGGTCACAACCCTCGAAAGTTCCCGCCTTGCCACCCTGGGCTCCTGCTGCATCCACCGCTTCGAGGCAGCATCTACTGGGAACTGCGCCCCGAATAAAGAAGCGCGAAGCATTTCAACTTCGCGCTTCCATGAATCAACTCAATCAGGTCAGCGAAATCTTGTCGCCTTCCTTCAGCGTGACGATCGCCTTCTTCCAATTGGAGGACTGGCCTGCCTGTGCGGTGCGCTGGCGGCGGAATTTGCCGCGAACGTTCAGCGTGTTCACTTTGAGGACTTTGACCTTGAACAATTCCTGGACGGCCGCGCGAATCTGCGGTTTTGTGGCCCGGCGATCTGCCACAACCGTGTATTGGTTGAAGGAATCACCCTGCCGCGTCCCCTTTTCCGTCAGGCGAACGGTCTTAATTATCTCGAACGAATTCATAACAGTTTGTTTGCGCTTCTGGCTTTTGGCTTACCGATTCGCCGTTCATTCCTTGTTCAAACGCGCGCCGACTTTTTCGAACGCAGATTTGGTGAACACCAGCTTGTCGGGCCGCAGAACGTCGTACGTATTCAGCGTGTCGCTGGTCGTTACCGAAACAAACGAGATATTCCGTGACGCGAGTGACAGGTTCTTGTCCTCGCCGTGCGCAACAACCAGCGTGGTGCCGTCAAGTTGCAGCGCGTTCAACACATTGATGAATTCCTTGGTCTTGGCGGAACCGAGCTTCAGGTCGTCCACGATCACCACATCTCCCGCCTTCAAGCGCTCACTCAGAGCCTTTCGCAGGGCTAGCTGTTTCGTCTTCGCGTTCACTTTCTTCGAGAAGTCGCGGGGTTTGGGTCCGAACACCACGCCACCGCCACGCCAAAGCGGAGATGCGAATGAACCGGCGCGCGCGCGGCCGGTGCCCTTCTGACGCCACGGCTTCTTACCGGTCCCGGCCACTTCACCCATGGTCTTCGTCGATGCCGTTCCGCTGCGCTGCGCCGCCTGATAAGCGACAACCGCGTCGTGAACCGCCTGCGTGCCACGGCCGTCTTCGATCAGCTGGAAGTTTACCTCCAGCTCGCCCTGGCTTTGTCCTTTGATGTCTTTAACTGTAATCTTCATGGCAACGCCTCAGTTACTTCTTCTTGTCGGCAGCGGATTTCTTTGTGTCTTTCTTGCCGACGGCTGCCACCGCTGGCTTCCAACCCTTCGGGCGCTTCTTTGATTCGCGAATGATGACGTAATCGCCTTCAGCTCCGGGAATCGAGCCTTTGATCAATATCAGGTTCTCAGCTTCGCGGACTTGCACCACCTCGAGATTCTGCGTGGTGCGCTGCACCTGGCCCAGGTGACCGGGCATCTTCATGCCCCTCATGACGGTTCCGGGAAACAGGCGCTGGCCGATGGCGCCGGAGCGGCGATGCCACCCTTTTGCGCCGTGCGTTGAATCACCCCCGCGGAATCCGTGGCGGGCGACAACACCTTCAAAACCGCGGCCCTTGGTGACGCCGATCGCGTCAATGTAATCGCCCGGGGCGAACAGGTTTGGTCCAAGCACATCGCCCGCTTTAACTTCCTTGGAGAAGTTGCGGAATTCCTTGATGCGCTTCACAGCAACGCCGTTGTGCTTCTTGATGTGGCCGATAAGCGGCTTGGCAAGGCGTTGTTCCTTCTGGTCATCAAAGCCGAGCTGCACGGCGTTATAGCCGTCCTTGCTCGCCTGTGTTTTGACCTGAAGCACGCGGTTCGGCCCTGCGAGCACGACGGTGACGGGAATCAACACACCGTTTGCGTCATAAACGCGGGTGTGGCCGAGTTTCTTTCCTAAAAGTCCAATTGGCATAACAGCTCAGATCTTAATGGTGATGTCCACACCGGCCGGCAGGTTGAGCTTCTTCAGCTCGTCCACGGTCTTCGCGGTCGGCTCGATGATATCGATGAGCCGTTTATGGGTGCGTTGTTCGAAAGTTTCCTGCGACTTCTTGTCAGAGTGCGGAGAGCGTTGAACTGTGAAGCGTTCGACGCGTGTGGGAAGCGGGATCGGTCCTGCGACGCGGGCGCCTGTGCGCTTTACCGTGTCCGCGATGTCGCGGGCGGATTGGTCAATGACACGATGGTCAAAGGCCTTAAGGCGAATACGAATACGTTGTCCAGCCATACAAAGAACAATTGTCTGTTAATGGTTAAGTCCGCCTCAGGTTCCGAAGCGGGCGTGAAATATAGCAATGAGCTTTTTCAGTGCAATACGTTTTTCGAAGAATTTTGTGGAACTATCCGAAGCGCATGTTTTCACCTGTCAGCGCCGTTGCTGACGGGCACGCGCGTCCCGGTTCAAAGAAAAAGAGCGAAGCCGCAGCCTCGCTCTTGCGCTTGAATCCAAAAAGAAATCAGGCCTTTGCTGCCGCTGGTTGCGCTTTCGCGGTCTTTTCCTTCACCAGCGTTGCACCCTTGCCTAGCCGCTTGCGCAGATAAGTAAGCTTCGCGCGGCGCACGGATCCTTGCCGCTCGACATCAATCTTGTCGACGCGCGGCGAATGCAGCGGAAACACGCGCTCCACTCCTTCGCCATAGCTGATGCGGCGAACAGTGAAAGTCTCGTTAAGGCCGCGACCGCGCTTGCCAATCACCACGCCCGAGAAAATCTGAATGCGCTCCTTGTCACCTTCCACGACCTTCGTGTGAACGCGAACGGAATCGCCCACTTCAAACTTCGCATCATCCTTGCGAAACTGTTCTGATTCGATTTTTTCTTGTAATGCCTGATTCATAAAGTCACTCGTTTCATTTCTGGCCGCTGCATTCAGCTGCCCGTTAAATCCGGTCTGCGCGTCTTTGTACGTGTCGCCGCCTGCTCGGCCCGCCACTTCGCGATTTCCGCGTGATTTCCCGATAGGAGCACGTCTGGAACTCTCATGCCGCGGAACTCTGCCGGCCGCGTCCACTGCGGATACTCCAGCAACCCGTGGCTGAACGATTCGTCTTTTGAACTATCCGCATCGCCCAACGCTCCCGGGAGCAACCGCGTCACCGCATCAATCACGACCATCGCCGGCAGTGCTCCATTCGTCAGCACATAATCGCCGATCGATAACTCGTCGTCCGCGAGCTCCTCGCGAATGCGTTCATCAAATCCCTCATAATGGCCCGTAACAATCAGCAGATCGTCGAGCAGAGCCATCTCCCGTGCGATTGCCTGCGTGAACGGGCGGCCGGATGGCGACATTAAAATCACCCGCGTTTCCTGCCGCGCAATCGCTTCCACCGCTTCAAAAATCGGTTCGGGCTTTAACAGCATCCCAGGCCCGCCGCCAAACGGGCGATCGTCCACGGTCTTATGCCGGTCGTGCGTGAAATCCCGCAACTGGTGAATCGTCAGGTCCAGCAACCCGGCTTCCCGCGCACGCCTGACAATGCTTTCATCAAGCGGCCCGGCGAACATCGCCGGAAACAGAGTCAGGACATCAATTTTCACAGGGCATCCGCTCGAAGCGCGAGCGGCGAAACCTACGCCCGGTCTTCCACAATTTCCAACGTGCAGCGCACCCCGTTTTTCGCGCTTCCCGCCAGCAGTAACGAACGGATCGCATTGATCGTCATGCCCTGCCGGCCAATGATTTTGCCAACGTCTTTTGGATCCAGCCGCAGCTCATAAATCGTAGTGCCCTCCTTCTCCACCGGAGTCACCGTCACCGCGTCCGGGTTCTGCACGAGCCCCCTGACGATGTATTCGAGAAAGGCTTGCATTCCCCGGCAGGGTTAAGCTGCAGGTTTGCCAGCCTTCTTGATGAAGCTCGCGACGGTGTCGCTCGGCTGCGCGCCCTTGCTGATCCAGTAATTGGCGCGGTCCATGTTCAAAGTGAAATTGTCACCCTGCTTCAACGGGTGATAAACGCCGATTTCCTCGATGAATTTGCCATCGCGGGGACTCCGGCTGTCGGCCACGACAATGCGGAACACCGGAGTGTTCTTCGCGCCGATGCGCTTCATGCGAATTTTAACTGACATAAAATATACTGGTTTTCCGGAACAAACGGCTGCTGCCGCCAAGCCTATCAGGCATTTCCAAAAAGGAGCGAGGAGCCTAGTCCCGGCCACAAGGCATTGCAAGTCCTCATTTGATTCTCACTTCTATCAAAATTCCTTGCATCCCCGAGCCCCGCCGTTTGTTATGCACGGGTGTCGCCCCCATTGCAGTCGAACCCACAATTTTCATCGAGCGCCAACCTCGAACTGAATCTTGGCCTGGATGCTCTACCCCCACGGAAGATCCAGGAACGCTCCGCCCCAGTCGTCACCACCGAAATGCCGGGCCAGAGCCTGGCAGACCAACTCGCGCGCTTTTGCGAGTTTGGAGAGGCGACGCGCACCCTCGTGACTTCAATTGAAACGGAATCCCGAAAGCATCATGTTCCCACTTTCGTCAACGAGTTCTGGACCGCGCGCCAGCGACAGGCCAATTCATTGCATGAAATCTCCTATCGTGCCTGCTTCAAACCACAATTGCCGAGATTTTTCATCGCGCGGCTGACTCAGCCTGGCGACGCGGTCTATGATCCTTTCATGGGCCGCGGCACCACGCCTGTCGAGGCCGCATTGCTGGGGCGAATCCCCTCCGGCAATGATATCAACCCACTCTCGGTGCTGATGACTGCGCCGCGATTGCGTCCGCCCACTCTTTCCGATATCGCGAAACGGGTCAGCGAAATTGATTTGTCTGATGCGGGTGAAATGCCTGAGGAACTCCTCGTGTTCTACCATCCAGACACGCTTAGAGGGATCAGCGCTTTGCGAAAATACTTCAAACAGCAACGCGCCAGCGGAGGATTCGATTCGATCGACGCTTGGTTGGAGATGGTTTCGCTCAACCGACTGACGGGCCACTCCCCGGGATTCTTTTCCGTTTACACGCTGCCGCCTAACCAGGCCGTTTCAGTAAAATCGCAGTTGAAGATCAACGCAAAGCGGAACCAGGTTCCGCCACCGCGGGACGTGACAGCCATCCTACTGAAAAAGTCGAAACAGCTGCTGAGCGATTGCACGCCAGAAGTACGTCGGATGCTTTCGTCAGTGGCGGATTCAGCGCGTCTGCTGACTTCGCCAGCCGCCGCCACACGGGATCTCGCCTCCGAATCCATCACGCTTGTTGTCACTTCGCCCCCGTTCCTGGATATCGTTCAGTATGCCACCGACAACTGGCTGCGCTGCTGGTTTGCAGATATCGATCCCGATAATGTCTCGATTACAACCCCAAAAAAAATCGGCGTTTGGCAGGCAGCGATGACGGACGTTTTTCGGGAGTTGCAACGGGTCTTGAAGCCCGGCGGCCACGTGGCATTTGAAGTCGGCGAAGTGCACGGCGGCGCAACGCGGCTCGAGGAAGCGGTCCTGCCGTGCGGACTTGCCGCAGGACTGGAACCGTTGCTCATCATGATCAACGACCAGCAGTTTACAAAGACTGCGAACTGCTGGGGCGTGGACAATATGTCCAAGGGAACCAACACGAACCGGATCGTGGTATTTAGAAAGCGAAGCTGACGCGCGCTCACGTTGCCGGAGCACGGATCGCCTCCCCGTTTCTCCCTCGGTTGAGAGAGGGTCGCGGCTCGGATCTGAAGTTGATCTTTACCCCGAAATTCCCACGCGGCCGCCACCCAAAGTACGAATCGAATTTCGGGCGGTTGTATGCCACAAATGGCAGCCAGATGAACCGGTGCCTCGCGGCGGAGAAGTGCCAGCCGCCGTTTGGATTCCGATGGCCCCGGGGGTAACGGCCGCTGCGCTCATGATGTTTGTCCGCGATTCCGATCACGTAGAACGTGAAGTTGTGAAATGGATTTCGCATCGCCCATTTGAATTCCCTTCCGCCCTCGCCGGGTCGGTACCACGCGGGCGGAGCCGGATCATCGATATTCTTCAACCACCACACCGGATTGAATTTTTGCCACGTGCAAATGTCGTGCTCACGGCGCGGCTTGATTTCAACGGTATGCCATTGCCCGGCCATCGGGTGTGCGTTGGTGCGGGGCAAATTCGCCGCTGCGCCTGGCGTGCCTGGAGAATGTCTCACAACAGTCCCGCACCCCGTTGTAAACACAAGGATAGCGAGGAAGACAATGCTGCCGAACACGGCGATCACACAACGCGCGAAACCTTTCATGAATGACATTCCATTGCGGGTTCAGGCATGCAAGCTTGCACCTATTTGAAACAAGTCCATCGCGAAACTTCCCGAACCACTCCGGCCGGTTATCAACTGTATGCACATTGCTCTAACGGCCAAAGCATCTGCAGGAACTGCTTGTTCCCTTGAATGATTCTGTTCTTCTATGCGCATGCATTCACCGATCCGTCTGGGCGGCTGGCTTTGCTTCTTTCTGCTTCTCGTCTCAACCCTTGACGCTGCTGTTCGGCTGGAACAACTCCGATGCGAACACGCCGAGAATCCGATCGGCATCGGCATTCGCGAACCCCGCCTTTCATGGAAACTCCGGTCCTCGCGCCGCGGCGAAGTTCAAACAGCTTACGAAATTCGCGCAGCGGATTCTGTCGATGCCTTGCAGCGGGACGCCGCATTGTTGTGGACCTCCGGCCAAGTTATCTCGGACCAATCTGTCCTCGTTCCGTGGCGCGGCCCCATGCTCAAATCCCGCGACCGCGTGTTTTGGAAGGTCCGCGTGTGGGACAAGAACAATCGGCCGACCGCCTGGAGCGACGCTGCCTATTTTGAGCTCGGCCTTCTCGAACCAAAAAGCGAATGGCACGCGCACTGGATCACTTCCGAGATTCCTCGACATGACATTCTCGGGACCCTCATGACCAGCGCTTCGTGGATCAGCGGAGGATCAACAGCATCCCAATCGGCCTCCGCGCGATTGTCGCTTGTTCTCCCGCAGGGGGCAGTCGTCCGGCGCGCGAGCATTGACGCAGCAGGCGACGGACTGCTGACGATCTTCGCGAACGGAAATGCCACACGCCAGGGCAGCAGCAGCCGCACAGCGCCATTGCATGCGGATGTTGGAGAACAGTTGCGTCCCGGAACGAACATCATAGGCATTGGGTCAGCCGCGGTCCGCGGCGCAGTTCGACGCAATCTACAGGGACCAGGCCGGAATGCCATCGCGGCGCGGGGGGTTGTTGAACTGGAGGACGGCAGCCAGATCGAGTTCAACACGGGCCAAACGCTGGAAGGCATGGGCCAGTCGTGGCGAGCGGCGATCAATCCCCCGACGAACTGGTTCGCGCCCGGATTTGATGATTCAGAATGGGCGCCGGCAATCGTGCATGGAACGTATGCGGCCAATCCCTCGCAATTCGTTGATCACACGATCGGGCCTGCCCGCTACTTCCGAAAGGATTTCCAGGCGAATCGCCAGCCCGCGCGAGCACGGCTGTACGCAGCGGCGCTTGGCACCTATGACGTTTCAATCAACGGAAGGCGTGTTCACGACTCGCTGCTGAATCCCGGTTGGACTGACTACAAGCAACGCGTGATGATGCAGACTTACGATGTAACTCGTTTTATCTCTCGTGGCAGCAATGCAATCGGGGCGGTTCTGACCGATGGCTGGTACGCTGGCCGCGTCGGGTGGATGGGCTTGGCCCAATACGGATCGCGTCCGGCCTTTGCCGCGCAACTGGAACTGACGTACTCCGACGGTTCTACAGAAGTGATCGCAACGGATGCCTCGTGGAAAGCCGGCGCTGGACAAATCGCCGGCTCGGACATGCAGTGGGGCGAGACGATTGACGCGCGCCTTGCGCAGCCTGGTTGGGATGAGCCGCTGTTCAACGGTCATTCGTGGGCCCGTGCGGAGGTGGAAAAACACGATATCCCATTGTCCCCTCAAGTCGGTCCGCCTGTTCGGCGCGTGATGGAACTCGCCCCTAGAGAAATCAAGCGGCGAGGCGACAGGTGGATCGTGGATTTCGGGCAGAATCTCGTCGGGTTTGTTCGCCTTACAACCCACGGCCCCGCCGGCACGACCATCGTGCTACGCCATGGCGAAATGCTCGACGCTGATGGCGGGCTCTACGTCGAAAATCTGCGCCCTGCACTTTCCACTGACACGTTCATCCTCAATGGCAAGTCAGGGCGCGAAACATTTGAGCCTCGCTTCACGTTTCATGGCTTTCGATACGTTGAAATCACCGGCTTTCCTGGCAGGCGCCTATCCTCCGATGCCATTCGCGCCGTCGCCGTGAGTTCCGACACACCTTTCAATGGCCGCTGGGAAAGTTCCGATCCGAATCTCAACCGGCTTTATCAGAACATCGTCTGGAGCCAGCGCGGCAACTTCCTGAGTGTTCCGACCGATTGTCCGCAACGAGATGAGCGGATGGGTTGGACCGGCGACGCGCTGGTGTTCGCTTCGACCGCGGCCCGGAACGCTGATGTGGCTGGATTTTTCAGCAAATGGCTGATTGACGTTGCGGATGCCCAGGGTTCCCGCGGCGAAATTCCGACGGTGATTCCCCGCGCGAACCAGAACAATTCGTGGGCAGTGTGGGGCGACGCGGGCGTCATCGTCCCATGGGTGATGTATCAGTCGTATGGGGACACTGCATTTCTTGCAAACCATTATACCAACATGGTGCGATGGGTTGAATTCAGTCGTGAAAGTTCAAGCGATCTCATCCGCAGCGGTGGCGTGGGAGACCACCTTGCGCCGCAGCGAACACCCGTCGACGTCGTGGCAACGGCATTCTTCGCGAACTCCGCCTCCATCGCGGCGCGAACGGCCTCGATCTTGGGAAAACCTGACGACGCCGCTCGATATGAAACCTTGCATCGAGACATCGTTGCCGCATTCAATCGCGCTTTTGTTTCGTCGAACGGAATTGTCCGGGGCGATAGCCAGACCGCCTACATTCTCGCGCTGCAATTTAACCTTCTGCCCGAACACCTGCGTGCCGATGCGGCAGCCCGCCTGGCGCGGAACATCGAAACCAGCGGCCATTTGACAACGGGCTTTGTGGGGGTCGGCTTGATCTGTCCGGTGCTAACGCAGATTGGCCGGCCCGATCTGGCATGGCGGCTGGTTCTGAATGATACATATCCGTCATGGCTCTTTTCCGTGAAGAACGGCGCCACGACAATTTGGGAACGCTGGGACGGCTGGACGCCGGAACGCGGGTTTCAGGATTCGTCGATGAATTCCTTCAATCACTACTCGTTCGGAGCAGTCGGCGAATGGTTGTTCTCCAGCGGGGCTGGGATCCATCGGGACGACAACCAGCCCGGTTACCGGCATTTCTTCCTGCGCCCACAATTCACCCCCCGACTTCGGTATATCAAAGCCGCACAGGAGACGCCGTATGGAACCATCTCATCGCACTGGCGGATCAGAGGGAACCAAATCGACTACGATGTCACAGTCCCGCCGAATTCTTCCGCAACGTTTGAGCTGCCTTTGGAAGCCGGCCGCGTTCGGGAATCCGGAAAACCTTTGCGATCACAAACAGCGGGCACCCGAGTCCGCCTTGAGGCGGGAAAGTATCGATTCTCCTTTCCCGCAGCGGATCTGATGGGAAGCGAGTGACATCGCCCGCTCCCTCACATCTGGAAGAACTTGCGAAGACGATCAACGAATGTTTCCCGATAGGCGGCATGTGTGGCGTGGAGCACATGGGTCTCGGTCTGTTTTGCGATGATGCCCTCGTTCTCCATCTGACGCTGGGCTAGCAGTTCGCTCAGCTTGTGCAGGAGCTCGGGATTTGACTTGAGGCTCTTTGCGACCACTGCCTTGCTGATTTCCACGACTTCGCAATCCTTCGTTGCGACAACCGTGGCGCTGCGCCTTTCACCTGTCAGTAATGACATTTCCCCAAAGCAATCCCCTGACGAGAGGGACGCCACTTGAGTCTGAAACTCATTCCGTTCCACCATGACGTTTGCCTGGCCTTCGACGAGGATGAACATCGACTGGCCTTCGTCGCCCTGTTCAATCAACTTTTCGCCCTGTCCGAAATGCACGATGCGGCCGCGCGGCAGCAATGCATCAAGTTCCTCATCTGACAGGCACTTGAACAGTTGCTGCTGGCGCAGAATGCCGCGCGCGGCCGTCTGCATTTCCAGCTCGCGCGATCTTGACGGGCGTTCAATCCTTACGGTCCGCACGGGAAGGGCGATCTTTATCCCGTGCCTCTGCAACCCATACCAAACGTTCGTATGCACTGCATCGCGCACGTCGTTGTACAAGGCGTTATCATTGATCCAGAACTGGATCTCATACTCAGCGTAATATTCGCGGTAGTCCTTCAGGAACGTTCGTATGCGCGGCTCCGGCAGCACCCCCTTGGCATTCGCAGTGGCGTGGTGAAGCACTTCCTTCACTCGCGACGGCGGAGCGCCATAATCGATCGGAACCGAGATGCGGAGTGAATGCAACGAATCCGGGTAGTGATAATTCACGATCGTTTGCCTCACCAGCTCACGGTTCGGAATGTCGAGATAAACGGCGTCGCGCGTTCGAAGCCGTGTTGCGCGCCAGTTGATTTCCATCACTTGCGCGCGGTGCTCGTTCACCTGCAGCCAGTCACCCGCCTTGAACGGCTGCTCAAAATGAATGGCAAAGCCAGCAATGATGTTCCCGAGCAAGTCCTGGAGTGCAAGGCCGAGGATGATCGCGACAATTCCCGAACCTGCGAGCAAGCCGGGGATCTTCACATCGTAGAGCACCCGCAGGACAACCAGGATTGCGACCATGAAAATCGCGAGGGCGGTGGCGTCGCTCACGAGCTTCGGCACCCGTGTTTCCCGGCGCTGGCTGAAGCGAACCTCCCACACGTAGCGCTTGACCAGCGCATTGATGAAGAACGGCACCGTCAGGACGACAACCGCCAGAATTTCGCGCCGCGAAGTCCAATGAACATCCAGCAACGCCGCGGGAATCCAAATCGCAAGCGCGAGACTGAAGACGTGATACATCCACCCCAAGTCGACGCGATGGACCCGTTTAAGACGGCGGCCCAGCAGGACGAGGAGGCAGTACAGGCCGGGAACGGAAAGCAGCAGCAGGACGTTTTTCGAGACTTCGCTGAGTTCGGCCATTGCGCAGAAGCCTAATGAAGGCCCGCCGCAACCTCAACCTCACGCTTGTGGCAGTTCAGCGACCTTCTTGCATTCAGACCGAACGCCCGGGCCCGGTTTCCGAAACCGATACCCGGGCGCGCAATCGGGTCACGATCCCAGCGTCATTGTTTCATTTCGAACTCGCATTGAACCGGCAGCGACCACTCCCAACAGGGCGCAACCAGCCACCTCGAATGGCAGTGAATCAGGAACCGTGCTTGGAGCTTGCGCAGCAGCCACGTGCGGAATGAGTGAGAAGTCATCAATGGCCAGGCCGTGGTCGCCATTCAAGTCGTCTCGTTCGATCCAGCGCACCCACAGCGTGTCTCCGGATTCCCACGTCAGGCCGGTTAATTCTCCGCCGACATTGGGAACCTTGCCGATCGCGTTTCCATCCACCGCAGACGCGGCCCCGCCGAACACGGGCGACATCCAATCGAAGGAGCCGCCCGGAGCCATCCAGGAACTGACCGTTTCAAATGTTTGCCCGAAGCCATATTCAAAATTCATGGCTTGCGGCACGAGCGCTCCACCATTCCGCCATTGTTCGCCATTCCAATTGAGCGTGACGGATGTAAACGTTGAGGGACTCGCATTTTGAAATGACGCCGCAATCCATCCCCAAAAGCTTCCCGAGCCGATCGAACCCAGCGCTCTATCCGAAGTTTCCCGGGTGCTGAAGCTGTAAAAAGTGCCCGTACTGCTGGTGCCTGGCGTCGAATTGTAGAGTGTGGCTGGCGCGAGCGTTTGTTTGAAGAGATGCCAGCCAGGGATCGTAGTGTTGTTCACCCAGGTTTGTCCCGGCCCAAACTCCGCCAGAGTGTCGAAGTTCTGTGTGTAGACAACCTCTGCGTCGGTGAGTGGAACTCCGTGCAGGTGAATTGCAGTCGATGTGATGTGGATGGTGAGCAGAAGCACGAATGTGCGTTTCATATATTTCCCTTTGATTCCCTTGTTGTTTGTTTCAGGCGGCTGTCCCTGCTGCGCTTGCCGCAGCGTTGAGGTAACCCTTGCCCCCGAACCGCACGAACCCAACCAGAAGCGCCGAACGGGGTCAATGAAATATTATTCACAATTTCCCGCAACAGCAGCGTCCAGATTTCAGCCGCACAGAATCGCTTGAGCACCTTGCCAACTGGGTTTATGTGATAGCCATGATCAGCCCAACCCGGTTCCTTCGTCGCACCTGCGCGCCTGCCATCATCCTTTGTTGCATCTGTGGGATTGCAGAATTGAGAGCGGCGGACGAATCCTTCGGCTCGCGACTGGAATCGGTGATGAAGATCCGGCGTTCCGAAGTTGTGGACTGGCTAAAGTTCGAGAAAGAAGTTGCCGCGCTGCAGAAGGATTTTCCGTCCGAGGCTGCTGGCTACGATCCGTCTCTCTCGTTGATTAACCACTACCAGCCTGTCGATCCCGCAAAAGCGCGACAACTTGCGGAAGCGTTGATCCAAAGCCCGGCGCCCGAAGCATTCCGCGTGCGCGCCCAAGGCGTCCTCAACCGAATGAGCCTTCTAGGAAAACCGGTGCAAATGCGTTTCACGGCATTGGATGGAAGCGAGGTCGACCTGGCAAAGCTCACGGGCAAGGTGGTGTTGATCGATTTCTGGGCGACCTGGTGCCGGCCCTGCATCGTGGATCTGCCGAAGGTCAAAGCTGCCTATGAGAAGTTCCACGCGGCTGGATTCGAGATCATCGGCGTGAGTTGCGACGAAAATCAACAGGCGTTGGACAGATTCTTAAAACGCCAGGAAATCACGTGGCCGCAATATTTCGATGGCCAGCGCCAGGCCGGCAATCGATTGGCCAGGGAGTTCGGAATCATCGGCGTTCCGCACATGCTTCTATTGGATCGCAACGGACACCTGCGTTTCGACAACGTGAAAGCCGGCGCCGCGGAATTCCAAATACGCATTCAGGAACTGCTGCGGGAAAAATAATACACGTTCAAACATGGATCGCCGCGGAGTGTCTCGTCATCGACACTCCGCAGCTGTTAATCCAACGATAGGTGATCAGGGCAGTTCGATCAGGAAGAACCGGCGTGGCATCTGAGGCGAGAGCGAATTCGTAAACGAGAAGGTGCCGTTCGCCGAGAACGTGTTGGTTGCCATTCTGATCCAGTCCGCGCGCGGGGTTGCCAGGTTTGTCGAAGCCAGCACGTGATAGGTTCCCGACGGAACGCCATTCGATCCGTTGAACACGAGGCTGCCTCCCTGCAAAAAGGTGCCGCTGATTTGCGGCAACGCGGAAGAACCAACGGCCAGCGTGCCCGATACTGCAAGGTTTGACGTCACCCAAACCAAACCTGGGCCAGGTATCGCAGGGGTGATGCTGCTGAAGGAACCCGAGTAGCTCGCAGCATCGAACAACTTGAAGCTGCTGCCCGACGCGAGCGTTCCCGGAACAATGAGATTGAGGGTTCCTCCGTACGTAATGGTTGTATTGGAACGCAGCACGTCATTTGTTCCCGATGCTTCGTCCAAATCCATTTCAACCGCTCCCGAAAGCGTGACTGAATTGCTGATCGTCAAAGCGCCGATCCCATCCAATCCTGGTGATACCATGGAGCCTGCGTTCGCAACCACATGTCCATTGAGCACGCCGTTCCCGCGGAGAACCTGGCCGTTGGCGACCGTGAAGGTGGAATCCACACGCCCCGTCAACGTCAATGTGGCCCCGGCCGCAAGCGTTACGACCGGACTGGTGGTCAGGGCGGCAGTCCCATTCAATCGCAGGGCGCCGCTGTTGACGCGGGTTTCACCTGTGAAAGTGTTTTCGCCGAACAGGATCATGGGTGAGTTGCCAGCCTTCGTGATGCCGCCGTCACCTGTGATGTTTCCCGAAACCGCAAGGGCAGTTCCACCGACATTGAAGAGCGCTGTTCCGTGAACTTCCACGGGTCCGTCGAGGGTAGTGTTGGCGCCCGTGCCATTATTAACCGTGTTGTTGATGCCATTGCCGTTCAGCACGAATTGCTTGTTCCAGACGACAGCGCCATTTGCGAAAGCCAGAGTCGCTCCGTCCATAACAGTCAACGTCTTGGACGAATCTCCCATCGTCGAGGTCAGGCCGGAAAACTCGAGCGTTCCCTGGAGGACCTCGATATCGCCGAGAGCTGGATCAATCGCGGTTTGGGCGAGGTTGATCTGGCTTGCGCCCGTCTTCGTGAGCTTGTAAGGGTTTCCCGCCGTACTGAGCGCCGCAGCGCCGCCGCCGTTGTTGATGGCCCAAAGGCCGCTGCCGCCAAACACGGTGTCACCCGCCAGAATGACCTGCCGCACCGCCTGCGCCTGGGCCGTGCTGTTATTGACCAGCGCGCCCTGGCCATCCGCTCCCGCGCCGGAAACGGTGATCACTTCACCACCCAGATTGCGGCCGTTCAAATCGAGAGTGGCTCCATCATGGACCGTTGTTCCTCCAGCTGCGGTTCCAAGCGCGGTGTCGGTTTCGGTGCGCAACACGCCGCCTTCAATCTCAACAAGTCCCGTGAAATTATTCGCTCCGCCGAGCGACAGCGTGCTGGTGTTCTGTTTGAAAATGGCTGTCGCGCCGCTGATTCTTCCGGGCCCGCCGATCGTGAAGAAGTTCGCTGCCGAATCATTGGTGATCGCTACCGGTGCAACGCTGAGTCCTTCGGCGATGCTGATCACGGTGTTCACGCCTGGCGTATCGTCGAAGAGCACCGCGTCGCCCGCAAAGAATGCCGATGCCTGGTTGTTGCCCAGGTTCAACCAGTTAGCCGTGAGCACATCCCACGTGCCGCCCGCCTGCGAGTTCCACTTCAACACCGTTCCACCATCGCCGGTCACATTCAGGTACACCGATCCGGGATTGGAGTAATCCAGCGCAACGGGGATGTGCGTTCCCGTGACCACTGGATTAAACGAGCCGGAACGCGTCCCTGTGTAGGTGAACAGCAGGTAACTGGCACCATTGGCGGGCGCGCCATTGAAGTTGACACGAATAACGTTGTTGTTGGCAGTGAGGTTGCCGACGACGTCCACGGAGTCGTTAGCCGCAGGGTCAGAGGGATTCGAGGCACTCAGGTCAAAGGTCGCGGTTGCGCCACTTTGAAGAACCAGGCCGCCATGGGCCTTGAACGATCCTCGAGCGTTGGCGTTTCCAGGAGCAAGTTCACCCGCAACCGTGGTCAATCCGTTTACAACGCCGCTGCCGGAAAGAACCGTTCCCGTTGCAGCTGTCACGGACCCGCCACCAGCGGTGGATTGGTCGAGTTGCAGCGTCCCCCCATTCACAACTGTCGCGCCGCTGTAATCGTTTGCCCCCGAAAGCACGAGCGTGCCGCTGCCATTCTTCGTCAATGTCCCTGTCCCTGTAATGGCACTGCTCAAGGCGAGGTTTCCACTGCGGTTGATAATCAGGGAAGAATTGTTCGTTATGCTCAGGGCACTGAGACCGCCATCGACGTCGCCGAGGCCGAGCTGCAACGTGCCGGCAAGAATCGAAACGACACCGAAATGATCAACGCCCTGGTTCGCGAGCACAAGAGTGCCGGAACCGCGCTTCATCAACGATCCGGCGGCTGCAATATTACCGGGCCCTGTGAAGGTATAAGTCGTCGAGATATTGCTGACATTGATGCTGCCCGGCGAGAGCGCTTCGGCCAGCACGACATCGGGCTGCAGCCCCAAGTCATTAAACGTGACAGCCGCTCCCGCGAAGAACGCAGACGCGCTGCCCTGATACAGCCAGTTCGGAGTTGCGGAATCCCATGTTGCATCGGCCGCACCCGTCCACCGCATGGAGAGGTCCACGACCGGACCAGAGTTCAACTGCAGCGTGACGAGACCGTTGCCAGCGTCCAGCAGTACCCCGCTGTAAGCCGGACTCGCGGCGGGAAGTGTGCCGAGAACAAAATTGCCACTGACGCCGGATTGATAGGCGATGAGCGTAAACGTGGCGGGATAAGAAGCAATCGGGGGCACGGCGAGAACATTGATCACATTCTGGCTGCCGCCCGCATTGAAGTTCTGAACTGCGACGGCGGCGCCCCCATTCGAGGCAGGAAGTTCAAGCGTCGCATCGCTCACGCTCATTGTGCGGATCGGCGTCGTGAGCGAGCCCGCCGTGTTCGAAACAACCAGTGTGCCGCCGGGGTTCACGTTGATGACACTGTTGCCCCCGCCAGCCACAATCGCATTCGCCGCCGCCACGCCGCCATTGATGTTCAGGGTCCCGTTGACAGCACCGGTGCCGCCATTGGTACGCGCGAGCCGAAGCGTGTTGTTGACGACGAGCCGTGCGGCTTGGGGAAAAACGAAATTGTTGTCGACATTCACGACAGCCGTCACCCCTCCATTGGCGCCTGTTGCAATTCCAAAACCGATCTCCATCGTGTTTGCGTCGACAATGCCGGCGCCGAAAGTGAGCGTTCCAGAACAGGTTCCTGACGACGGCCCGGGGTTGCCGATGGCGATGTTGATCAGATCCGCAGCAATATCGATCGTGCCTGCGGAAAAATCAGCGATGCACACGGTATTGTTGCCGCTGTTCGCGGCCCCGTTGTAGCCGAAATCGATGATACTGGAACGGCTCTCACCATCGGCGTTTCGAATTTTCAGCGAAGGTGCGGTGAAGGCGGCGTTAAAGTTCAGATTTGCATTTCCCTTCTGCCCGCCAAGGCGCATGACGTCGCCATTCAGGATCGTCTCCTGGCCAAACGTCAGAACTGATGCCGTGCCGCCGTTCGCGTTGGAGCCTGAGTCCTGCACCATGACCTGAGGCGATCCGCCGGAAAGCGTGATGTGATTCGTGCGGGCGAGGATCAGAGTACCGGTCGGGCGATTCACCGCAGCTCCTGCCGTCGCCTGGCCAACCAGGAGCCGGCCGATCGCAGCGTTGAAGTTGTCCAGGTTCGACAAATCCAGCGTTGCCCGATGCGCGCCAGCCGTGGAGTGACCCTGCCGGACCACGAGGTCGCCGCTGCCGGACAGCGACAAAGTTCCAGTGCCTTCAATCGTAACGGGTGTCAGCGTTCCAGAGGTGATAGCCGCACTGGTGCTTCCGACATACAACACATCTCCTGCGTTGCCGCGGTTGACAGAGAGAATTTCGCCTGCGTCGATCGTCGTGGTGTGAGTTTCCTGATTGTCCTGTCCGTAGAGCAGCGAGTTAACCGTCCGTGCTGTGTCAACGACGTTGGGTGTTCCTGTTCCTATGTTCATCAATCGAACGTCGTCCGGCGGTTCAGGTGCGAGCAGAGTATCCCAATTCGCGTTGGCGGACCAGTTGCCGCCAGCGGCGTTCCATGTTGTGGTGGCCGCATTAAGCGGAGGAATGGCCAACCACACGACAAGCAGGGCTGCAATAATTCGGAAGGACAGTTGGGAATGTTTCATATGTTGTTCAACCGGGCTGTTGAAGGAGTGTCGCAAGTCTAGTAAAGCTGATTGGCCGACTCATCCCTCTTTCGAGGGGTGCGTTGCGAGCATCCCCCATAGGAGGGATGCCTGTCGAAGCGGGAAGTGATTTCATGTCGTGATGCAGAATGAATCCCAGCAACAGCAACGTCCCGACCATCCCAGTCCGATGAGACGAAGCCGCCAGCTTGCCTGCCGATTCATTTTCATCTTCTGCCTTCTAGTCCACGCGAGCTCAAGCCATGCGTGGCGCAGTGTGTTGTATCCGGCGGATTGGAGCGCTCCAGATAATGTCCTGCGCTTCGAGACCAACAAGATGATCCAGGATTTCTCCTATGCCGGATTTCGAGCGGGAACTGAACCGTTGCCGGAAATTGGCGGGCCGATTTTTGACGTCACGGCCGCGCCGTTTCTGGCGGATAAGACCGGAAAAACGAATGTCACCGCCGCGATCCAAACAGCCATTGATGCGGCACAGGCATCCGGCGGGGGAGTTGTGTGGCTTCCGGCTGGTGTGTATGCAGTCAGCCCGCAGGGCCCGAACACTTACGCGCTGCGCATCAACTCATCCAACATCGTTCTCCGAGGCGCCGGCACGACGGAAACATTTGTTCTCAACACCGCCACGAACATGCGGGGAAAAAGCATCCTGCTGATCAACGGCCCCTCGGGCGCCGGATTCTATGCGACAGGAAATCCGCCCGTGCCCCTCTCACGCGATCTCCTCGGCCCAACCACGATGATTCCAATGGCCAGCACGGCGGGATTCGCGGCAGGACAATGGATCACCTTGCGCGCGGATGCGACGGACGATTGGGTGACGGAACACAGTGAAACATCCTGGCTTGGCTATGCGAATAGCCTGCGCGGGATCGCTTACTTTCGACAGATCATCGCAGTGGACCACAAGAATTCCACACTGACGCTGAACGTGCCGACTCGTTACTATCTGAAGACCCGCGACAACGCGAGAGTGACGCGCCTTAATTCGGGTCCGATCACAGGGACCGGCCTGGAGAACTTCTCCATCGGTAATGTTCAGCATGCGGGCATCGGGTGGAACGAAAGTGATTACACAATTCCCGGGACTGCGGGGCACGACGTTCACGACTCGTTTGCGATTCGTTTGGTGCGCGCGCGGGATTCGTGGATTCGAAATGTCTCAACATTCCAGCCCCCCGGCAACACAGCCACATGCCACCTGCTTAGCAATGGGATCCTCATCAACGATTGCACACAGGTTACGCTCACGAACTGTCATTTGCAGCGATCGCAATACGGCGGAGGCGGCGGAAACGGCTACATGTTCCGACTCAGCAATTCGAGCGAGATTCTGCTCCAGGATTGTCGCGCCACGTTCACACGGCACGGATTTGTCCTGTCGCAAATGGCTGCAACTGGAAACGTATTCAACCGATGCATCGACAAGGATACCGGGCATCAGACCGGCCTCACAGGGTCACAGGCCACGTCGGGCCGCAACAGCGATCACCACATGCATTTCAGTCATGCCAACCTGATCGATGCCTGCACAGGTGATTCGAGCGTCTGGGAGGCGCGCTATCGCCCCTACGGCAGCGCTCCACTGCATAATCTCACGGCAGCACACAGCGTGTTCTGGAACACACGCGGCATCGGAAGTGGCGCAGCCCACGTCGTGCAGTCGGAACAGAGCCGTTACGGCTATGTGATTGGCACCCAAGGCTCACGCACCGGGGTCTCGCTCGGCACGTTCGGCGGCAGCAAATGTTTTCCAGTGGATCACGTGGAAGGCGCTGGAACAGGCGAAACTCTCGAGCCTTATTCCTTATATCAGGATCAGGTCGCCCGCCGATTGACCGGGCCCCGCGCGTCCCTTGGCGAACCGCGAATCCTCGGCTTTCCAACCAACAGCCTGATTCTGCCGCTAACGGTTTCGATGGGGGGAACCAACGTGAACGCTGCGGATTTGGATGTCCATTGGCGTGTGGTGGCCGCGGACGGAACTGTTTTATTCTCGAATGTGAATTCCCCCGCGCCGCAAGTTACGTTTTCCGCCCGAGGAACGAATGATCTCGAGGCCACTGTAAGCGCAAACGGATTCAGCAGTTCCGCGCGAATCCGTGTGATCCTGCTTCCGGCCGAAACCGAACGGTCGGCGTCGTATTCTCCGGAAGCCGACGCTTACGTGCGCGACGGCGCCTTTGCCGATGACAACTTCGGCTCAGAACCAACACTCCACCTCAAACAGCATTCCACACCGGGATTCAACCGGTGCAGCTTCCTGAACTTTCGAATTCCGCGTACGGAATATGACCGCGCTGTCCTGGAACTCGCGGCGCGGACAGCGCCGCCAACTGAAGGACTCAGACTTGCGCTGCATTCAGTGACCAATACATGGCTGGAGGATTCAATCACGTGGAACAACCAGCCTGTCATAGGCGATGTCCTCGCTGATTGGGCAGCTGCCGAGAACAGCCTGGAACGGATCGATGTGTCGGCATCTGCGCAGCCTGATCCCGAGGGCTTCCTGGCATTTCGCTTCGGACTTCTGATTTCCTCCGCGCCATCCGACACGGTTTATTCCTTTGCGTCAAGAGAGTCGGCTGACCTCCCAGGTCCCCGGCTCGAATTGATTTGGACCAATGCGGCATTCTCCTATCTCGATTGGACGAACCACCTGGAAGGCGCAGGCACTCCAGCAGAGAATCCCGATGCAGATGCGTGGACGAACGCGGCTGAGTATCTGTTTGGCCTCAATCCATTTGTACCTGATCCGCCTTCTGTTTTGGGCCTGGAGGCTACAGCGATGGGTCTCGTATTAACGTATCCACAACGGAGGCGCTGGCCGCCCGGGAGCTTTTACGTGATCGAAACAGCTTCCTCACTGCACGCTCCATGGTTGCCGGCCGAAGGTGTGCAATTCAACCTTCTCGAAGCTCTCGACGATACCGTCCGAGTTGCCGCGATCATACCTCGCGCGGACGAATCGCAGCGTTTCTATCGCTTCAGCGTAATTCTTCGATTCAACAACAACCAGCTGTGAACTCGATCGCTTCGACTGATCGTTGTTAGCTCTCCCCCGAAAGAGGGATGCCGCCGTTTCGGCGTTTGCTAAGGTCGTGACATCACTCTTATGAGAATCGCGACCCCGCCGATTATCGTCATCCGATCCAAGTTCCGACACGCCTTGTGGCGGGCGTTCACCCTGATTGAACTCCTCGTCGTGATTGCAATCATCGCAATCCTCGCGGCAATGCTGTTGCCGGCGCTGGCGACAGCCAAGGAAAAGGCGAAGCGCACCAACTGCATCAGCAACCTGAAGCAGATCGGGCTGGGAATTCAGATGTACGCTGACGAGCATCGCAACCAATTGCCGCGAAGGTTATCCAGCGATCCGGGAACAGGTTCAGCTGTGTGGGACCTCACGCATAACATGGCCGATCAGTTGGCGGCTTCCGGGGCGCAGCGGAAAATTGTTTATTGTCCCGGCGGCTTCACGACGGTTCGCGATGCGGACTTCTGGTGGAACTATTCCAACGGTTCCCGCGTGACGAGTTACCAATGGCTGATCAGCCGCGACGGAACGCAAACTTATGGGACGTCGTTTGGCCCTCCCCCGTCGAATCCAGCGCTTGGCGCGCGCAAGGGGTTCCTGACGCGGCTTGGAAACGTCTACACCAATTTCTATACGGTTGCCGAAACCGAATTGGTGACGGATGTCGTCGTATCGGAAGGCGCGGGCACGCGAAAGGACAAGTTCGTGAGCGTCTTGACAGTCAATCCCACGGAACTGCCACGCGGCTACAACAGCAGCCACATGGCTGGACGAATGCCCGCGGGAGGCAACATCCTGTTCATGGACCAACACGTCGAATGGCGGCAATTCCGCGACATGAATTCCTGGTGCCGGTGGACCCAGAACCGGTGGAGTTGGTTCTGAATGCGGCTTTGAAGCTTGGCAAGAGCGGTTTGTTGCAACACTGTGACCTCCTCAGTCCATGATCCCAGGTGCAACAACTTCCGCGCGAACGAAGCAGCCCCTTTTCCGTTCCGTCATTTCTGTACTCGCGCTCGCCTGGTTTTTCCTCGCCTCTTCATCCACAGCCCCTGCCGAAACCCTCACCAACGCCGCCCAGGTTCTGTCGCTCGACGCTGCCGCGGCGGCGCAGAAAATTCCAGTTCGGATCACGGGAGTCGTAACCGCCGCGGAGCCAACCTGGAATGGCAAATTCTTCGTGCAGGATGAAACCAGCGGCGTGTTTGTCGGCAATCGCATCGTTCCCGCGCCGCAGCCGGGTGACGTGGTGGAAGTCACCGGCGTGACCCATCCTGGCTCCTATGCGCCCATTGTAACGAGCCCGAAATGGAAGCCTCGCGGCAATGCGCCGCTGCCTGAGGCCCGCCGCGTTCCCATCGAACGCGTCATGGCTGGCGCTGAAGATGGTCAGCGCGTTGAAATCGAGGGGATCGTCCGATCTGTCATTCCTGGAAAAACCCACCTCGATGTTTATCTGGCGTCTGGGGGCTACCGTTTGCATGTCTATCCCAAGGCGTCGGCAGCACTCAATTCACAGCCCTTGATTGGCGCGAGAGTCCGGGTGCGCGGAACCGCCGCAGCCTCTTTCAATGCAACCCTGCGCCACATGCTTTCGGTCGTGCTCTTTATTCCGCAGGAGTCCGATTTCATCGTGGAGGAAGTCGAAGCTGTTGACCCGTTCGACGAAGATATCCTCCCGCTGAAGAGCGTCGCTCAGTATCGCCGAAACGTTGCTCCCGGCCAAAGGATGCACGTGAAGGGGGTCGTCACCTTCCAGCGGCCGGGCGAGGATCTCTTCATTGAGGATGGCACCGCGGGATTGCACGTCCGCAGCCGCCAACCGCAGAATTTTGAAATCGGGGATGTGGTTGAAATCGCGGGCTTCGCCGATTTTGATCACTTCCTGCCTGTCCTGGAGGATGCGGTTTTCCGGCTGACCGGCGATCCGCATGCGCCCGCCGAGCCGAAGTCGGTGACAATGGCGGAGATCCAGGCCGGCCTGCATCATGCCGATCTCATTCGGCTGACGGCAAAACTGCTGGATCGGAGCACACGCCATGGCAGGCCGCGCGGAAATGGACGGCATTGGTCGCGCACCGTCCTCATGCTGCAGCACGAGGATCAGGTGTTCACAGCCGAAGCGGAATCGCCAGACAGCGAAAATCCCCTGATGGGAATTCCACTGGGAAGCGCCGTCGAGGTCACGGGGATTTGCTTCACGGAAAATGGGGAAGACAAGAAGCTGCAATCGCTGCAACTGTTGCTTCCCAGTCCCGAGAGCTTCCGGATTGTTGAGAAGCCGAACTGGTTGACGCCTCAGCGAATGCTGATTGGGGTGAGTCTGCTCCTCGTTGTCTTGATCGGAGCCGTCGGATGGTCATTGATGGTATCGAAGCGCAACGCCGTGCTGAGGCAATTGGTTCGCGACAGGGAGTCGGCGCAGGACGCACTCCAGCAGGCTCACGACCTGTTGGAGGAGCGCGTAAAGGAACGCACCGCCCAATTGAAGTTCCAGATCACCGCGCGCAAGGAATCCGAACTGCAATATAAAGCCGTGCTGTCGGAGCGCACGCGGCTCGCGCAGGAATTGCATGACACCTTGGAACAATCCCTGACCGGAATCGCCCTGCAGCTCGATACCACAGCCAAATTGTTTGAACAAAAACCGCAGGTGGCAAACCGCCACCTCGAGCTCGCGAGGGATCTCCTCTCCCAAAGCCAGGTGGACATCCGCCGTTCAGTCTGGGATCTGAGATCGCGTGCGCTGGAAGAATTTGATCTTTCCGGCGCGCTGATTACGAGCGCGCGGCAATTGACTGATGGAACATCGATCCATTTTGAAGTGTGCGCCAAGGGACGCGTTCGGCCGCTCCCGGAAACGATCGAGGACAACCTGCTTCGAATTGCTCAGGAAGCCATGACCAACATCATCAAGCACGCCCAGGCGTCCAACGCCGAGATCGAACTCGATTACGGTCCGCGCACCGTGGGAATGCGGATTCGCGATAACGGGCGCGGTTTCCTGCAAGAAGAATGCGCGGGGCCGGCTGAAGGACATTTTGGACTTCTCGGCATTCGCGAACGCGTGAAGCGGCTCGGAGGGGAATTGAACATCGAAAGCGCACCCGGCGCTGGCACGCTGCTGTCCGTCCAAGTTGCCGTCAGCCCCGATGTGACAGTGGAGGACGCTCTCATCGCCCCGCTCGCCTCATGAACGATAAGCCCGGAATCAAGGTGCTGGTCGCTGACGACCACTTTGTTGTTCGCATGGGGCTGATCGCTCTTGTGAATACGGAACCGGATATGCAGGTGGTGGGCGAGGCTGCCGACGGAAAGCAGGCAATCGAAATGTTCAACCGGCTGCGGCCAGATCTCGTCCTGATGGACCTGCGGATGCCCGTGAAGGACGGCATTGCAGCCACACGTGAAATCCGCGAGAAGTTTCCTGACGCGCGTGTTCTAATGCTCACCACATTTGACGGAGACACCGACATTCATCGCGCGATCGAGGCTGGTGCGCGCGGTTACGTGTTGAAGAACACAACGGGCGACAAGCTGATTCCGGCGTTGCGGGCTGTGGCATCCGGGCAGAAATGGATTCCACGCGAGATTGCCACGCGCCTGGCTTCACGGAACCTCTTCGAGGAACTTACCCCGAGGGAAGTGCAGGTCCTCCAGCAAATGGCGAAAGGCCTGGCCAACAAGGAAATCGGCGAGGTGCTGCGGATCAGCGAACATACGGTCAAAGATCACCTGAAGAATATCCTCGGAAAAATGCGCGTTGCAGATCGCACCGAAGCGGTCACGGCCGCGTTGCAACGCGGGATCATCCAGCTTGGATAACGTCCCATTTCGGCGTCACTTCACCGCACATCAATCCAATCGAAATCGAGCAGTCCCCGCTTCACTTCCAACTTCAGAGATTGCAAGCCACTATCAAACGGTGCCTTGCCCAGGTTGAGCTCTGTCCAATCCTTCGACTCAAATCGAAGCGGGTACGAGCGGCCATCCCGGACAAGCGTTGCTACCCCCGCTCCGAAAGGAGCGCGGGCTCGCACGATCAAGTCGAAGGTTCCTTTGTTCCGGTTGTGAATCGAATACGAAGTCCATTCCGTTTCTGACAAAGTGACGTAAACATCGGAACTCCTTTGTTCGGGTTTGGCCGCAGTGACTTTCACCGATTGATCGGGTCGATAGTGGGCAGATTTTGTCGAGCGATCGCGGACATGGTAAGACACGCCGGCGCCGCCGAATCCGAAGTTCTCAGCTTCAATTCGCGCGGGGGTCTGGCGCAGGATGGAGTTCACCACGCCCGGAAAGAAATCACAGTTTTCAATTCGCAGGTTCAAGATCAGTTCGTCCAGTGCCGCTTGGGCAACTTCACGGGAAGGACGTTTCCCGCCCTGAGAATATGCGACAAGCTCCGACCAATGCTGCGGCCGGCGAATCGAGAACGGCGCATTGGCTGAATCCACTTTTTTCCACGGCCAGAACGACCAGCCAATGTTGTTGGCTTCAAAATACGCCGTGGTCGCCCAATAAATCCCGCCATCGCGTTCGCCCGTTTCCCCCACCCAGACGGGCGCGTTCAGACGTTCGCGATGTCGCACATACCGATCAATGTTCTTCACAACCGCGGGCGTGTCCCAACAGTAATAATGACATTGATACACGAGGTTATCATCGAAGGGCTTCGTGAAGATCGACCAGTCATTGGCCCAATCAACGCCTTCGAGAATGATCATGTGCCGCGAATCAACCTCGCGAATGGCGCGCGTGATCCGCTGATACAACGGCTCGACCAGGTGTTTGTATTTGGCAGCCGCGCCCGTGCGTTCGGGTAAGGGTTCGTTCAGCAGGTCATAACCGGCGACAGCAGGTTCATTTTTGTATCGGTTCGCAATGGAAACCCACAGATCCACCAGGCGATCCTGATAGTGAGTATCCATGAACAGCCTCGGCTGATCATCCAGGCTGTCGTCGATATTCTGTCCCGTCTGGCCACCCGGGGCACCATGCATGTCGATGATCACATACAATTGGTGTTTCCGGCACCATGCAACCAAGTCGTCGAGCAATCGATAACCCTCTTCCACGCGAACTGGCGGGCCGGTTTCAGTGAGGAACAATCGGGCATTCAAGGCGGGCCGGACGGAATTAAATCCGAGATCGGCAATTCGTCGGATGTCGGCTTCCGTGATGTAGTTGCGGCGAAAAGCCTCCCAGAAATGCTGGGACGGCTCGTCGCCGATCATGTCAGCAACCATTTTCTCGATGCGTCGCGGCCGATCGCCGTCCCTGCCAAATTTCCACATATATCCTTCAGGCAGCATCCAGTTCCCGAGACCCACGCCCCGAAGCAGAATCGTCTCGCCCCGTTCGTTGATGATGTCGTGCCCGTGCGTCCGCAGAAATGTGAGTTGCGCCGCAATTCCGTCCCCCAGGGACGCCTGAATCAGCAGCACGACCGCTAAAAAGAGCGGAGCACTTGTGGACGGCAGTTTATGGCGCCGAAAGGAAATTATAAGTTTCACTAGGAAAGCATGCGCCCGCGCCAAAGGTTCTGCATCCCTCGTTCGAGGGGATCTTTTCACGTTGCCCCATCGGCTTCGATCCATCGGACTGCGTAACGGACGAGGTCGGTCGCAGTCTTCAACTGCAGCTTCTCCTTGATATTGGCGCGGTGCACTTCAACGGTCTTCACACTGAGATGCAAGTGATCTGCAATTTCGCGCGTTCCTTTTCCTTCGCCAATCATCTGGAACACTTCAAACTCGCGATCAGAAAGCCGCCCCACCCCCGAACCGCCGCCTCCATCCCGACGCCCGGAAAAGATCTCGAGGATTTTTGCCGACATCTTTTCGCTGACGTAAATCTTGCCCTCCAGCACCTGACGGATGGCTTCCATGAGTTTTTTCCCCCCTTCCTGCTTCATCACGTAGCCCCGTCCGCCGGCACGAAGGACGCGCTCCGCATAAAGGGCTTCATCATGCATGGACACCACCAGGATCAGGATCGCAGGATGCATCGCGCGAAGGTCCTTGATGAGCTCGAGCCCGTTTTTGTCGGGAAGAGAAATGTCGGCAATGAGCAGATCGGGGGTCTGCATTCCCACCTGGCTAAGCGCCTGGGCCGCGTTGTCAGCCTCGGCGGCCACAATGAGGTCGGGTTCGTTATTGATCAACTGCGCGAGCCCCTGGCGCATCATGGGATGATCATCCACGATGACGATTCGCTTCCTAACCTTTTGCGTTTTCCTGGGAGCCACTCTGCTCATGTTGCGTTGAGGCGCTGGCGAGAGCAATCGTGCATGTCACGCGCACTCCGCCCTCGGATCTGTTTTCCACGGTCAAATTCCCACCAATCATAGAGGCCCGGGACTGCATGATGCGAAGACCCATGCCGTTTCCCGCGGGCGCCGCTGGCAACCCGCGTCCATTATCGGTGACCATCATCAAAAGTTTTCCGGGATGCGACTCCAGCAGGATGCACAAACGCGACGCCTTCCCGTGCCGAATCGCGTTCGATACGGCCTCCTGCGCGATGCGGAAAATGTGCGTAGCCATCGCGTGGTCATTAACAAGAACAGGAACGCCGCACTCGAAACGGCATTCCACCCCAAAAATCTTTTCAGTGTTCGACGCCAGTTCCTGCAGGCCGGACATCAGGCCTTCCGACTCAAGCACGATCGGCGACAATCCTCTCGCCATAAGCCGCGCATGACTGATGGCGTCCCGCACGTAGCCCGCGATTTCGCCCAATCGGGTGGCGATGCTTTTTGACCTGGCAGCGGCTTTCTGTTCCAGCACCTCGCACATCAACTCGACTCCTGCAAGCTGCTGGCACAAGCCATCATGGAGATCCTGCCCGATGCGCCGCTGCACACGGTCATTGATCTCCAGGATTTCCTTTTCGAGGCGTTTGCGTTCTGTGATGTCACGAAGGATGACAAGCCAGTGCGTGATCCGGCCCGATCGATCTCTGACAGGACTGATGCGCCGCTCAACCCAGCGCTCGCCTTGAGCACTGTCGTATGCCGAGATTTCCTCATCGAAACTGCGGTCGGGGGGGATCCCATGGATCAGGCGCTGGTGAACTGCGCTTAATCCTTTCAAACGGTTGAGCGGGCGTCCGACCACCTCGTCCGGGCTGTAGCCGGTCAATTTGGCGAAGGCGGGGTTGACGAACAGCACCTGCAGGTCTGGAAGTTCGGCGCTGGCGATGAGGACGGCGCTGAACCCTTGAATGACTACGCTTTGAACGAGGTTCACCCGTTCCTCGGCCGCTGCAAGCCGCCGTTCGGTCTCGAGTTGCTCGACCACATTCCCCACGACCTCGGGAACAAAATCGAGGAACCGGACATCCTTCACGAGGTAGTCTCGCGCGCCCCGTTTCATCATTTCCACCGCCACGCGCTCATCCCCCTGCCCCGTGATGATGACAAACGGCAAGGAACGCTCCAGGGTTTCGAGGCGTTGGATCAATTCCTTGCCCTCCATGTCCTGAAGCTTGAGGTCGAGCACGAGCAGATCCGCCCGCTGGCTGGACAGCCAGGCCAGAGCCTCTTCGCCCGAGGCAGCGGTGGCGGTCTGAAATCCTCCGCGCTCCAGCGCTTTTTGGATCAGGCGCAACAGACCCCGATCATCATCCACGATGAGAATCAAATGCTGGCGCGTCGCGTCTTGCATAACCGGTAAACGGTTATTTGCCGCTGCCCACTTCCGGCACCTGCACGAGCGAGATGTAAAGACCAAGACTTTTGATCGCCTCGGCAAATTTGTCGTAGTCCACGGGTTTGACGATATAGCTGCTGCAGCCGATGTCATGGCAGCGTTCCACCTCCCGCGGGTCGTCCGTGGTGGTCAGCATGATAACCGGAATGCGGCGCAATTCCGGATCGCCTTTAACCTGGCGCAGCACCTCAACGCCATCCACCTGAGGCATGCGAATATCGAGGAGAATCAAGTACGGCGCCTCGGGAAGGCGGTGGGGGCCAGCGCCGCGGTGAAAAAGAAAATCGAGCAATGCCTGGCCGTTGTCGAACCGTTGAAAACTGTTGTGCAATCCTGCCCGGGCCAGGTTTTTTTCAATCAATCGGGCGTGGCCCGCGTCATCCTCAGCAATCAAGATCATCATTTCCCGAGCAAGCGTCATAGGTGGATGGCTCTCGTTACTGTGCCTGCGCTGCTCTCGGCAGGGAAACAAAAAATGTGGAACCCTTTCCTGCAGCTGACTCAATCCAAATGCGGCCGCCGTGGCGCTCCATGATCCGCTGGGTGATCGTCAATCCCAGTCCGTCGCCTTCACTGTGGTTTGGATTCAGGCGATGAAAGATTTCAAACACCTTCGCCTGATGTTCCTGGGCGATGCCGATGCCATTATCGCTGACACTGTATACCGTTGCGTCCGCGTTTGCGGTGCCGCTCACCACAATCCTGCAGGGACGGTCGGGGCTTCGGTACTTGATGGCGTTCTCCAGCAGATTCGCAAACACCTGGCTGATCAGGGTCGCGTCTCCCTCGGACGGCGGGAGGGGCTCCACGTTCAGGTTTACCGCATCACGTTTTACTTGGAATTCCATCGCATTGATAATTCCTGTGAGCAGCTCATTCATGTCGATCGCTTCGACCTTCAGGGCAACCCTTCCGAGGCGGGAGTAACGGAGGAATCCCGAAAGCAGGCTGTCGATCTTCGTTACGCCGGCCTGGATATATTCGAGCGCCTCGGGAATGTCATCACGCAGCAAGCGCTGCGCTTCCGCACGGTCGGCGTCTGAGGGGGCCTCGGTCGAGAGGCGCATCCGCAGGCCTTCACACGCATGCGACAATTCGCGGCTGAAGCCCTGAATGTTCACCAACGGCGATCGAAGATCGTGCGACGCGATATACACGATGGTTTCCAATTCACGGTTCTTCTCCGCCAATGTCTGGGCGAGTGATGCGAGGCG
This sequence comes from Verrucomicrobiia bacterium, assembly GCA_035629175.1. Taxonomy (NCBI): domain Bacteria; kingdom Pseudomonadati; phylum Verrucomicrobiota; class Verrucomicrobiia; species Verrucomicrobiia bacterium. The sequence continues at coordinate 94,737 of DASPIL010000040.1, forward strand.
GGCTTCGGCGCGCTTTCGATCCGTGATGTTCCGCGCGACCTTCGACGCCCCGATGATCTTGCCGTCGGGGGAGCGGATCGGAGAAATCGTGACTGAAACATTGATGAGAACACCATCTTTGCGGCGGCGTATAGTTTCAAATCTCTCAATGGGCAGACCTTGCCTGATCGTCGTCAGGATGGCCTGTTCCTCACCGAGCCGATCCTCGGGAATGATCATGGAGATCGGCTGTCCGAGAGCTTCCTCGCGGGCGTATCCAAACAGCGCCTCTGCACCGCGGTTCCAACTGTTGATAATCCCATCCAGGCTCTTGCCGACAATCGCATCTTCAGTCGATTCCACGATCGCGGCGTAGTAAGAGAGTCGCTTCTCTGCTTCCTTCCGTTCGGTAATGTCGCGTACGAAACCCGTGAATAAACGCCGTTTCGCAAGCCGCACTTCGCTCACGGAAAGTTCCATCGGAAACTGGCTGCCGTCCTTCCGCAGCCCAACCACTTCACGACCAATGCCAATGATCCTGGCATGACCTGTCTGGATATAGCGTTCCAGGTAGCCATCGTGCGCTTCGCGATAGGGTGACGGCATCAACATGCTGACATTGCGGCCCATGACTTCGGGCGCGTCATATCCGAAAAGTTTCTCTGCGGCACGGTTCATCGATTCGACGGTACCGCGCTCGTCTATGGTGATGATTCCCTCAACGGCTGTGTCGAGGATTGCGCGCAGTCGTTCCTCACTGTCGAAAAGTTCGGTGCCCGCGAGCCGTTGCCGGACGTCGCTCGGCGGGATGGCGCTCTCCCGGCTTTCCAGCGACTTCAAACGTTCAATCAGTTCGATCCGGGAAAGCTTCGAATAATCCGATGGCGGCATTGGCGGGTGCGTCATATGGGCGTGGTGACGATAAGCATCCAGTGGAAAAAAGAAAGAGCCACGAACGCTTCCGCTCGTGGCTTTAGGAGGGATGTGGGGGACGGGCGCCTTCCGCGCGCCCAAATTGTTATTGAAACGGCTCCTGGTAGGGTACCCGATGGACCTGTCCGCGCAGGATCTGCCCTGAAGGAAATGCGCGCCAAACATTGGTTTGATCGCGATACGCAAGGAAACGCTCGCCGCCACACTGGACGTAAACCGGAACGGCGAGGGGCAAATTGGGGTCGGGTTTCATCTGCTTGCTGGTCTTGTTCATAGGGATGCAACTGCCCTGCCTGAGTCACTTGCCCAGCAGGTGCGCGCGATACTCCGTGGGCGATTGGCCGAGGATTTTCTTGAACACGCGATTAAAGTGCGTCAGCGATTGGAACCCGACTTCGAACGCGATCTCACTCACACGCAGGTTTGGGTTCAGCAGCAGGTTCTTCGCTTTTTCGATGCGCACGCGGGAAAGGTAATCGGTGAAATTAATCCCAGTCACCTTCTTGAACATTTTGCAGAAATAGAACGTGCTGGTGTTCACCGCGCGGGCGACCTGGCCAAGCGAAAGTTCCTCGGTTTGGTGCTCGTGAATGAATTCCTTGGCGCGCGTAATTACGGGCGGTTCGGCATTTTCGTGCTGAACAACGACCTGGTTGCTGAGCATCGACAGATGCTGCGCGAAGATGGACAGGAGCTTGACGACGGAATCGTGCTGCCGGGCCGGAACAACCTTCGTTTCGAAATAACTTTTGCGCAGGGTCTGGAGATCCGCCTCGACACCCCAGCTGGCGACCAGCTTGGCGGCGCGGGCGAATTGCGCGGGCGTGGGCTTCTTGCGGAACAGCTGCCCTGTCTGAAGGAATCCGATCACTTTGTCGCCCAGGCGGACCGGGACGGCGGTGTCGCACATGCCGACAGCGCATGCGATGGTTTGAGGCTCCATTGTCGACCGTTGTGAAAGAGCTTCCTGCACCTGCAGACATGCCCCGCAGGCGCGACTTTTCTGGGCCAGAATCTGGCAGAATGGATTCTCATTCCGTTTGCCGTGATGCGGCAGCTGCCAGGATTCCACCGGGCGCAGGGCGACTGGAAGGCCCGTGGCATCGCTGAATGCGCGCTCGTACTCCTGGTAGATTCTTGAATTCGCCAGCGCCTCAACCAGGGCGCGATTGCCGTTGCCAGTGCCATTGCCGGGAGCGGCATACGGGCTCTTTGACTTGAAGGCGGCTTCCCGACGAAGACCGCTCTCTACTGGCCTGAGTTCCGGACGAAGGCCAAGCACCGAGTCCTTCCGGACCTCAGCAGGTTCTGCCTGACCGAGCGTTTCTTGTCGTACAATTGTTGTTTGCATGACAGCAAATTAGGGATACCACGCAAAAACAACAATTGGGACGCCCCCTGTTTGCACATTGGCACAAAGGCTTAACGAGACTAGGAGTTTCCCCTACTCACCCTCGGGACCCAAGCCAAAATAGCAGGCAGCTGCTTGTGCCGATCTGTGATTCAACAGAAGGAAAACCGCGCCGGCCGGCGCGGAATGTTCCACGTCGGCCCATCACATCCTGACCGTATCTTGTGGTCTAACCCGGTTAAGAACGCGGGGGCATCGGCAAAGGCTGGCGATGCGAAGGCATTGGCGCGTAGTCAGGCAGGGCGATGTCACCGGCGAGGCCGGAGATTTCCACTGGTTTGCCGCTGCGGATCGAGCGGTTTGCCGCGACACCTGTCAGGATCGAATAGGCCCCCGCCCGATGATCGGCTGCGCGGAGGTATTTGTCCGCGGGCTTTTGCGGGAGGAACAGATCGTCAAGCATCACGCGGTCTCCGCCGCCATGACCGCCTTCGCCGGAAGGCCAAAGCTCGACCTCTCTCGCCGGCGCCCGGAGGGGGAACAGCCGGATATAAGTTCCCTCCTTGGCAACGGCGCCCGGTGTTGAGCCATCGCCGAAGACATAAACCTTTTCCTGGATCCCGTGCTCGAGCCGGCCCTTGGTTCCATTGAAGGCGATGCGGTAGCCTTCCCAACCGTTGAAGGCGTTGAGGGAATAGCTGAGCGTTGCGCCCGTGTTGTAACGCACAACGACATTCATTGTGTCTTCAATGTCTATGTCCGGCCGCCACACGCATTGGTCGCGGTGATATCCGTCATACTTCTCATTCTCCAGATAGAGCTCGCGGAAATTGCGGTTGGCGCGGAGATCGAGGTAAAAGGTGCATTTGTCCTTCTCGGGACAGGTCAGACAGCGTTCATGATGACTCTGGAGACCCATTCGCTTTGCCATCTGCGGCGTGTAGAAGTCCCTTTTGCCGTTCGCAAACACCGTCGTCGGCACAGCTGACAACCACCAGTTCACCAAGTCAAAGTGATGCGTTGCCTTGTGCACCATCAAGCCGCCGGAATTCTCCTTTCGGCTGTGCCAGCGACGGAAGTAATCCGCGCCGTGCACCGTGTCCAGAAGCCAATGGAAATCGACCGAAAGGATATCGCCGATGATTCCGCTCATCAGCAGATCCTTCACCTGGGTGCGATGGGGGGAATAGCGGTAGTTGAAAGTCACGGTGCATTTGCGCCCGGTCTTGCGCTGCGCCTTGAGGATCGCGCGGCACTTCGACTCGTCAGTCGTCATCGGCTTCTCGGTCATGGCATCACACCCGAGTTCCATCGCGCGAATGACATATTCATCGTGCGCGGAATCCTTGGTGGTGACGATCACGACATCGGGTTTCGTCTCACGAATCATGCGGTCGAAATCCTTTGCTTCAAAGATCGGGACTTCCACGTTCGCAGCCGCTCGCGACCGCGCCTGCGCAAGCTGCAAGCGGCCAAGGTTCACATCACAGTAACCCACCATCTCACAGTGCTCCGCATACGTGCGCAGCACCGCGTCGCGGTACATCCCCGAGCGGCCGCCGACCCCGACCAGCGCATAACGCTTCCGGCGTGGCGAAGAAGTGATCGTGGGATTCGACTGCGCGAGCGCCGACGCGCCAAGCAGAACGCCGCCGCCCGCGATGGAGGTCGTGGCGATGAATTGCCGTCGATTGATGCCGTTGGAATTGGAGCCGGATGTCATATCAGTATGGTTGATGCGGAACTGTAACCGGCAAGACGCGTTCATGGTCAATCTGGTTTCGTGCCACGGGGCTGCATTTATGGATGAAAAAAGGGAAGCGCGCCCGGCGCAAATTTCCGGTGCATCTGCCGCCGCCGCTGCTTAAGCTTTCGCCGTCCTATGGAATACGAAGCCGTCATCGGCCTGGAAACTCACGTTCAACTGAAGACCAGGTCCAAGATGTGGTGCGGATGCCCCAACGCATACGGGGCTGCACCCAATACGAATGTCTGTCCTGTGTGCCTCGGCCTCCCTGGAGTACTGCCCGTGCCGAACGACGAAGCGCTCCGCCTGACGGTGCTGACCGGGTACCTGCTCCACTGCCAGATTCCGCGCTTCGCCAAGTTTGATCGGAAGAGCTACTTCTATCCCGACATGCCCAAGAACTACCAGATCACGCAGTACGACCGCCCTTCGACGAGCGGCGGACATGTGGATTTTGAATTTGCGGGCGGAGTTGCGCGCGTGCACATCACCCGCGCTCACCTCGAGGAAGACGTCGGAAAGAGCACGCACTACGAGCGCAACAGCGGGGTCGATTTCAATCGCGCTGGCGTGCCCCTGATGGAGATTGTCTCGGAACCGGATCTTACGAGCGCCGACATGGCCTATGCGTACCTGAATGCACTCAAGGAGATCCTCGTCCAAGGTGGCATCAGCGATTGCGACATGGAAAAGGGAATGGTGCGCTGCGACGTCAATGTCAGCGTCAGGCCCAAAGGTTCCAAAGAACTCGGCGCGAAAATCGAAATCAAGAACATGAACAGCTTCTCGGGAGTCCGGCGAGCGCTTGAGCACGAGATTCCGCGGCAGATCGAAGCCGTGCAGCGTGGTGAAAAGCTGATTCAATCCACCCGCCGCTGGGATGACGTCACGGGCGTGACTGAGCAGATGCGCACCAAGGAAGACGCACATGATTACCGCTACTTTCCCGATCCGGATCTGATGCCGTTGGAGCCATCAGAGTCATGGCTCGAGGAGGTATCGCGTCGCGTCATTGAGCTGCCGCTCGCGCGGAAACAGAGATTGATGAGCACCTACGGCCTGCCCGCCACCGACGCGGAGGTCTTCAAGAGCAACGTGGCATTGGGTGACTTTTTTGAAGGCATCGCGAAATCGGCAAAGAATCCGAAACTCGCCGCGAACTGGATCATTAACAATCTCCAGGCGAAACTCGGCGAGCTCAACCAGAAGGAACTCGCGGAACAATCCGCAATGGGAGTGGAATGTGCAGATGTCCGCTTCTCCGGTTTGGATTCGCTTAAATTTCAGCCGCAGGCATTGCTCGCGCTGATCGGAATGGTGGAAACCAAGGCCATCAGCAATTCAGCGGCCCAGCAGGTGTTTGCCGAAATGTTTGCTTCGGGGAAAGCTCCGGAAGTCATTGTTCAGGAACAGGGACTCGCCCAGGTCAGTGATACCGCCGCAATTGAGGAACTGTGCGATAGCGCCATTGCGGCGAATCCCGGTCCCGCTGCAGATTTCAAAGCAGGCAAGGCCGCCGCACTCAACTTCCTGAAGGGCCAGGTGATGAAGCTCTCGAAGGGAAAGGCGAACCCATCCGTGGTCGGCGAAATCCTCGAACGCAAATTGAAAGAGGCGTAGCCGGTGTTGTATGTCGCATCAGCAAAGACTCAAAATCCTGCTCATCGAGCATGATCCAGGATTTACCCGCGCCATCACCGAGATGCTGCAGCAGGCGCGCGACATTTCAGCTGAGCTCTCCTCGGCGCCCAATCTGCATGCCGGTTTTTCGGTCCTGAACCGCAACCAGTTCGATGTAATTGTCCTCGATGTCGCCGTTCCCGATGGTGCCGGTCTGGCGAATATTTCACTTCTGAAAGCCCAGGCACCGAGGCTGCCGATCATCGCCGCGGGAAATGCCGACAGCGAAACCGTTGCAGTGGAAGCCGTTCAAGCGGGCGCCCAGGATTACCTCGTGAAAGATCAGCTCACATGTGGTTGGTTGGAAAGATCCATTCGATACGCAATCGAACGGCATCGCATGGATCTCAGCCTGCTGGCGGCGGAGCAGAAATACCATGGAATTTTCGATCATCTCGTTGAGGGAATTTTCCAGACCACGCCGGAAGGCCGCTACCTCCTCGCCAACGCGGCCCTTGCCAGGATTTATGGCTATTCCAGCCCGGACGAACTGGCTGAATCCCTGACGAACATCGCCGAAACTCTCTATGTTCAGGAAGGGCGTCGTGACGAGTTTGTCCGCCTGATGCAGGAGCACGACACTCTGTCGGGCTTCGAATCACAGATTTATCGCAAGGACGGGAGCATCATCTGGATTTCGGAGAATTGCCGGGCCATTCGCGATCCTTCGGGAAAGATCCTTTATTTTGAGGGAACGGTTGAGGACATCACCCAGAGGCGGCAGGCCGAGGAAGATCTCCGCCGCTCCGAATCCGTATATCATTCGCTCGTCGAGACGATGCCCCAGAATGTTTTTCGCAAGGATCTCCAGGGACGTTTCACCTTCGCGAACCAGCAGTACTGCCGTCACTACAACTGCCGGCTTGAGGACATCATCGGCAAAACCGATTTCGATTTTTTCCCGCCTGAGATGGCTGAAAAGTATCGGCGTGACGACTGGCGTGTGATGGAGACTGGCCAGACCTGCGAAATCATCGAGGAGCACCACCCGATCGGACAGAAGAAGCAAATCACGCAGGTCGTGAAGACACCTTTGTACGGGCCAGATGGGAAAATCATCGGCTTGCAGGGAATCTTCTGGGACATCACGGAGCAGCGGATGGCGGAGGAGCGAATTCGCAAATCCAACGAACTGCTCGCCCGCAGTCGAAAAGCGTTGCGCGAGAAGAACCGGCAACTGGAAGAGGACCTCACGATGGCCCGGGAAATCCAGTTGACGATGCTGCCCCAACAATATCCTGTCTTCCCGCGCAGCGCGTCGGCCGCCGACAGCGCCCTGCAATTTTCTCATCGCTACCTACCGACAGGTGCCGTGGGCGGAGATTTCTTCTCGATCTCATCGCTCTCGAGCCACGAGGCGATGGTCTTCATCTGCGACGTGGCGGGGCACGGTGTCCGGTCTGCGCTCGTCACGGCGATGATTCGCGCCCTCGTGGAGGAATTGAAACCGCTTGGGGCCGATCCGGGCGAGTTCATGACGAAGCTCAACAGCGATTTGTATTCGATTCTCAAGCATGCTGGCACGCCCTTGCTCACTACTGCGTTTTATCTCGTCGCCGATTACCGCGCCGGGCGCATGCGTTACACCAACGCGGGACATCCCAAGCCGCTGCACCTTCGGCGCCGCGAGAACCGGGTCGAGACGCTCGTGAATGTGGGAGGCAAGAGTCAGCCGGCACTCGGCCTCTTTCAACAGGCGAGCTATCAAACGTCGGAAGTTGGGCTCGCCCCCGACGATCTCATTTTGCTGTTCACCGACGGCTTGTATGAGGTTCACGGTTCTGATCAGGAACTCTACAGCCAGGGGCAGCTGACGGAGGAAATCCAGCGGCACATCAAGCTGCCGGCCTCGGTCCTGTTTGACCGATTGATCAAACACGTCGAGAAGTTCTCGGCAGACGGACGTTTTGCCGACGATGTTTGCCTGGTGGGAATTGAAGTGGTGCGCGTTGGAGAGGCGGAAGGCTGAGGGAATGCCGCCCCGCCCCCTCGTAAAAGTTGAAAGGACTCCTTTACTGTCCTTTATTGTGGGCTAGGATCACTTCGGAATCGTAAGGACGGTTCCGCGAATGGACCTGAAGCGACACGTTGAAAAGTGTCTACCAGCCGGGTGCTTACGGCAAACCGGCTCTCCTCCAAGACGTCCTTCTGCCCCGCCCTTTGTCGCCGAGTCTCTTCAGGCGCATTCATCCACTCACCTCAACAACGAAAGGCACACATCCCATGGACCTGCATCATCCCATCCTCCGTGAATTTCCTGAATATCGCGACGCGGTTCGCCGATTGAAAAGTTCGAATGAACATTTCCGGCATATTTATGACGAGTACCATCGGCTGGATGACGCCATTTATCGCATTGAAGAAGACATTGATTTTGCGACGGACCAGGAAATAGAAGAAATGAAAATGCGCCGGGCAAAGCTCAAGGATTACATCTATCACTTGATCCGCCACGCGCCGATCGTCGGACTGCCAATAAACACGACCGCAGCTTCCGCGCAGTTTTCACCACGAGCGACATGAGCTGACGCCCGCGCGCGAGAAAAAGGCCGTCGGGGAAAACCCCAACGGCCTTTACCCACCACCACGAAAAGCTCTTAAAGCTTCAAGGACCGCCGCAGGGATGCCACTCCGGCGAGTCCTGCGCTGAGCAACAACAATGTCGCGCCGCCATCAGGGACGGAGTTTCCGCCGGTTCCGAAGATGCCGATGTGAGTGATGGAACCCCCACGGCCGCCCCAAAAGCTGTCGAGCTCAAGGCTTTCAACTCCATTCCAGCCGGTGATGTTGAACAGGTACCAGGCGGGTTCGCCGAGATCTCCATCCTTCACATACAGGTACAAGCTGTCATATCCGCTGATTGAGCTTTGGCCGCCGATAAGGCTCACAATGGCTCCTGTGGGATTGAGCTCGGGTATGAACTGCGTCTGGTATGAATCCTTGAACCAGCCGTCGGCGCTTCCTCCAAGAGGTTGCACGTAGAGATCGACACCCCCGGGTCCGATAATGCTGGCAAAGTCACCCGCGGTAAGGGGCGTGGTTTCACTGCCGTTGAATTGCTGCAGCGCGCCAGCCGGGGTGACGGTCAAGGCCTGCACATTCAAACTGATCGCCAACCCCATCGCAGCGACGCTGAAAATCCGTTTTAGTTCCATAGTTTTCGTTCCACTTTCCTCGTGCGGTTTGCACGATGATTCCACGGTCCTTCCTCGCAGCAGGTGTGCCAATCGGGAAATAAAGAAGGAGCTGCTGGGTTGCCATACGACGTATGTTGTTGATTGGGAACAACAAGCGAAGCCAAAGCAGAACCCAACGGGTGCGAGACGCACCAGGGGCGTTTCCCGTGTTTGTGAGCTAACCCGACGTTTTCCGTTCAGAAAAAAACGCAACTCCCGCATTATCAGACACTTACAAGTTCAGCCTGAATTCTGGGGTTTTTTACACTTTTTGCGACGTAAGTTGTTGATACTCAGGGCTTTTACTGTGTTTTTGCCTCTGTATTTCTACGCCGCAAAACCCGGAGATTACGGAGATCGTGCGTGAACGCGGTCAAACCGAGGCATCGCAGACGCCGGACGGATGCGTCGGCATTCGGTCAGGACTCCTTTTCCTCGACCTTTTCTTCCGAATTGCCGCGATCAATTCCCAACTTTTCCAGCAACTCGTAGAGCGTGGGCCGGCTGATTCCCAATTCCTCAGCAGCGCGACTGATTTTGCCGCCGCTACGTTGCATCGCGGCGAGGACGACCTCGCGCTCGGCATTTTCACGTGCTTGCTTCAGGGTCAAACCGGTGGTCGGCGCTGCATCATCGATCAGTTCCAGGTCTGTAGGGCCGACGTATCGTCCCTCCGCCATGATGACAGCACGCTTCACTCTGTTTTCGAGTTCGCGCACGTTGCCGGGCCAGAGATGACATTGAATGGCGCGCAGGGCTTTGGCGCTGAAGTCCAGCGAGTTGCGGTTCTGTTGCTTGGCAAACTTTTGCAGGAATGCCTTGGCCAGCACGGGAATGTCATTAATGCGCTCACGCAGAGGGGGAAGTTTCACCGACACGACCGCGAGACGGTAAAACAAATCCTCACGGAACTTTCCCTCCAGCATCGCCTTTTTAAGATCCACATTGGTGGCCGCCACAACGCGCGTATTCACGTGAATGGTGCTGCGCCCGCCAATCCGCTCGATCGATTGCTCCTGGACGAAACGAAGAAGCTTCACCTGCAGAGGCAACGGCAGTTCGCCCACTTCATCCAGAAACAGCGTTCCGCCGTCCGCATGCTCGATGCGCCCCTTGCGTTGGACGTGCGCGCCCGTGAAGGCCCCGCGTTCGTGTCCGAACAATTCACTTTCCAGGAGGTTCTCAGGAATTGCACCGCAATTGATGGCGATGAATGGCCCGCCGCGGCGGCCGCTGCGCTGGTGAATTGCGCGCGCAATCATTTCCTTGCCAGTACCGCTCTCACCCAGGATCAGCACGGGGACATCGGTCGTCGCAACCTTGCGAATGGAGGCAAACACGCTCTGCATCACGGAACTCGTCCCCAGCATGCCCTCAAATCCGTCCGTCGAAACTGCTGCTTGAACCTGGTGAAACTCACGTTCCAACTGGGTCAGGTGGAAGCAGCGTTTCAGGAGCAGCTTGAGTTCATCCATGTCCACGGGTTTGCAAAGCAGGTCGTAGGCACCAGTCCCGATCGCGCGCAACGCGTTCTCCTTTTCGCTCTGACCCGTGACAATGACCACCTTGGTGAATCGATCGATGGCCAGCAGATCAGAAAGCGTTTCCAATCCTTCGTCCGGATTTGCGGGGCGCGGCGGCAGGCCAAGGTCGAGCAGCACCACCATCGGGCTCGTCGCCCGAAACGCATCAATCGCGGTGGGACGGTCTTCCGCCAGGGTTACTTCATATTCATCCGCCAGCGCCCATTTCATCTGGGTCCGAATGCTTTCGTCATCGTCAACTATCAGTAATTTCGGCTTCATCATTGTGCGTTGCTGGGCAGGAGCACACGAAACGTGGTTCCCCTGCCTTCCGAGCTTTGAACTTCCATGCGGCCCTTGTGGGCCTCGACAATCATCCTGCTTTGAAACATCCCGATTCCAATCCCCCGCTTCTTCGTTGTTTGAAACGGCCGGAACAGTGAGCGCTGCATGAATTCCTCACTCATTCCGCACCCATTATCGGTCACCGCGATCACGGCCCAACCATTTTGCTGGCGTGTTTCCACGCGAATCTCCCCGCCTGCCGCCAAAGCCTCCCTCGCGTTTAACAGCAGATTGAGAATCACCTTGTGGATCTGCTCCCGATCCAGAAGCGCAGGCTGAACGGATCCAAGGTCAGTGACGACGCGGACACCGCTCGTATCGGTGGAAAATCCCTGCAGCGTCTGGGTGACAATCGCGTTCACCTCGCACGGGGCGGGATGAATTGCCAGCTGCTGGCGCAGCATGGTCAGGCGCTCGATCAGGCTGTTGATATGGGTGACAGTGTTGCCAATGCCGCGAAGCGCGTCTTCCCGAAACGCAGGATCATGAAAATGAACAGGAAGATTCTTTAACATGAGGGACAACGTCGACGCCGTATTCTTCAGGTCATGGACGAAAAAGGCTGACATCGTTTGAAATGCCTCCATTTCGCGCGCCTGCATCAGCCGATGCGACAGCTGGATGTTACGCAAGCACGCCGCTGTCTGGTCTGCAATGCACTTCAAAAGATCCGTGTCCTGCACCGACCACGGAACCCCGCTCACGCGATCTCCAATGCTGATCAGGCCCAGGATGTCTCCCCCCGCAATCACAGGAACGCAAACCCGATGCCCTCCCTTCCGGAATTCTCCTGGCGTAAGGCTGCGCAAGCTGACCGCCCAATTTTCGTTGGTCGAATCGATGTCCACCGGCTCGGGCCGATTCCTAAAAGCTTCCAGCACTGGACCCGTGTCTCCGGCCTGCGGCGCCAGGCGACGCCCCTCTTCGGCCTGCAGGGAAGTGGACGATCCAAAAACCAGCACATCACGATCGCGGTCCACCAGCCAGATCGTCACTGAAAGCACCTGGAAAAGATCCGACGTGAACCGCACGACCACATTACACAGGTCATTTTCCTCCACGCGTGAAATGGTCGTCTCGGTGAAGCTTTTCCAGACGGTGCGGTAATCGTAAAGCGGACGTTGCAGATGGCGGCTTACGAAATGCCGCATTTTCTGACGCACCCTGTCAGACATGAGAACCAGGGCAAGCCCGACGATTCCCAGCAACACAAGCAGCGCCTTGACGGGAAAACCGGTATCGCCACCGATCTGTGCGACGAGTTTTGCCAGCAAACCGATTGTCAGCAAATAAACGCCTGCAACGACTATCGTGATCGAGTTGTAAAGAACCGCATGCGAAGGGTAGACGTCGATCTCTGTGCGCCCCGCGCGAATATAGGAAACCGCGATCAGGATGCAGCCGATAATCAAACCTGCCGCCTCAATTCCCGAATACGAAAGCAAAACCGCCGAATAGAGCATCGCCTGGCTCGCAGTATAGATCTTTGCGCCGAAGATCACGCACAGGCCGAGAACCACGAATTTGATACGCCACCTCAGCGTGCCGACAGCAGTGCGGAACGTCTTTTCGAGGTTCATCAAGACAACGACCAGGGAAACGAGAAGCACGACGTGCAACGCGTTTCCCGAAAGCCCGCAACCGAGCCAATACGGCCGCCCATCCTCCGTCAGCTTCAGTTCGCGGATGAGATCGTCCCAGAATGCGGTTACCAGCACGACAGGAAGAAAGAACGCCAGCATCAAGGGCAAACGCCATCGCGTCAGAAAATCGCGATAGTTTCCACGGGAATACGTGAGGCTGAAGCCGAGCCAAAGCCCGGGCAGAATGGCCTTGGAAGCAAAGGAAAGTTTGTGCCAGAAGAGGATTTCATCGGGCGCGGCCGACCGGTGGCTCAATCCAAAAAACAGGCTGTCACAGGCCAATCCAACCATCCCGCCGCAAAAGAGCCAGTTCGCCGGAGAGCGCCGCCCGCGAACAATGACCGCCAAAGCGAGCAACCCGCTCACCAGAGCGCTCGCCAGGGATACCGTCGCGGTGCTAGTCATCGTTGGTTTTTAGTCCCGCGTAAGAATGGGCGGGGCGAACCGCAAAAACCAGCACGAATTGGGCCGCTACCGACGCGTCCTCGGGCATTGTGTGTCGTCGCCAACCACCGCCTCATGAAGAAATAGACTGATCCATTCGCGCGCTTCCAGGCGATCCGACCTCGAACCGCCCTCCAAATGCCATCCCCGGCGGCTTCGGATCAAGGCCGCGCTGCCAAAGGTGGCGATCAACCGTCCTGTGCGATGCGAATTGGATTGAACAAGGTGCCTAAGTCTCATGCGTGGAAGCCTACTCAGCGGGGTAGGACAACGGCGGACCAATGGCTGCCCATTCAACGGGGAAATTCCGAGGCGAAAAATTGAATGCCGGTGCGGGTTGAGCCTGGCGTCCGGAACCACCGTGAAATCTGTTCCAAGCTCAAGAACCGCACCAGCATTCTGCAACTCTGATCCTGTCTTAACCGAACCGAAGTTGTATGAGCAGGCGGCAACAATGTTGTTTCTCCTCGCCCCCCTGCCAACATCTCCCCATGCCGCCCGCTCGTGGCCTATATACGGGCCGGTTTCACGGAACTTTCAAAAAATCTTAAAAAAGTTTTAACCGCGCTGAAACTCCACAATCCCAAGATTGCCTGAATCGAGGTCCCCGCTATCCTGCAATCGTGCGCGCGCTGAATCTCCGGAACGAGTTGTTCAGCCTCGTGGCGTGTTTGCCGGTCTTCAACGCATTCGCGCAGAGCGATGCTCCTCTGTTGACCCGCGTCTCTGAGCTGTCCGCCGCGGTTGCCCACGGACCCACAAACGCTCTTGCTATATCCCTGTCGGGAACCGTGCTTTGGGCTGATACGTCAAACACCCGTTTTGTGCTCCACGATTCCAGCGGTGCGCGCGAACTGGAATTGGAACACGAATACCCGCTGCACTCCGGGCAAGCGATTCGGCTTCAGGGCCAAACTACCGTGTTGCGAACGCGATCCGGTTTTCGGTTCGGCACCGCCGGCCCGATCATCAACAATGACGGAGTTCACGCCGTTGTCGAAAAATCCGGCACGGTGTTCCTGCGATCGGGAATGCAGCCTATCCGCCTTGAATGGTTCAATGGGGTTGAAGGCGCTGACCTTCGGCTGGAATGGGCGGGACCGGGATTCGCTCGCGAGCCGCTTCCGTACGACGTTCTACACCATGCAATCGATCCGACGAATGCGATTGGCAGCAACACCCATGGCGTTCGCTACCAATGCTTCGAAGGCAACTGGGAATCGTTGCCTGATTTCGCTTCACTTCCCGCAATCGCTTCGGGCGTCGCGGACGGATTCGACATTAGTATCCGCACCCGCCACGAACATGCCGCAATCACGTTTTCTGGCTTTCTCCACGCGGCACAGGAGGGCGTCTACACGTTCTGGCTGCGATCCGACGATGGAAGCCGCCTTCGCGTCGGCGGTCCGACGGTGACGCTCACCCCAATCGGCGAAGCGACGTTTCCCATTCCCATCCAAATTATTCCGGGTCAGCCGGTTTCCGAGGACTGTATATGGGCGCGGTCCACGGGGACCGTGGTTTTCGCGGCCGAACAGGGCACGGGCATGATCTTCGAATTGCAAGCGGGCACGGGACAAATGCGGGTGAACGTTGCCGATGCCAACGGACTTTCACCCGCAGCATTATTAAACCGCCGCGTCGAGGTGACAGGAGTCTGCCAACAAACGCACTCCGCGGACGAACAGGTTCTCGCGGGTGCCATGCTGGTTTCAAACGGACGATCCATTCGCATTGTTTCTCCAACGCAAACCGGCGCGAAGTTCGCAGCTGTGTCTCGCGAAGGGGAGTTACCCATTCTCACCACGGCTGCTGAAGTGCATCGCCTGAAACGCGATGAGGCCCAGCGGGGCTATCCCGTTCACCTGCGCGGCGTTGTAACATCCGTGTTGCCCGAACATCAGGCTTTCACATTGCAAGACGCGTCACGCGGTATTTACGTCGTCGACTTCTCCGACAGCCGGCCGTTCGCACCCGAGCTTAACGAATTCCTGGAGGTGGAAGGCGTTACGGACCCCAGCCTGTTCGCCCCGGTCGTGAACGCCCGACGCGTCCGAACGCTTGGCAGCGCGCTGACGCCGGAACCCGTGCGGCCTAATTGGGATCAACTAATAAACGGCAGTCTGGACGCTCAGTTCGTCGAAATGCAGGGAATCGTGACGGAGGTGAAATCCAATGGCATTTCAATGAGAACCCAGGGCGGAATCGTGCATGTGGATCTGCGTCTCGCGAGCGATGACACCAACCATCTCAGCTCCTGCGAGAACGCACTCATCCGCCTTCGCGGCTGCCTGTTCGCATCGTGGGATTATGTCACGCATCAGGTGCGGCCAGGCGAGGTTCGGATTTACGCTGCAACCATAACCGTCGACGCTGCCGCGCCTGAGGACCTCTTTTCGATTCCCTCCAAAACTGCGCCCGAGCTTCGCCTCTTTGACCCTCAAGCCAGCGCGTTCCAGCGGGTCAAGGTCGGAGGACAAATCCTCTACGCCCGCGGCAACGAGGCGTACATCTCCAACGGAGGTTACGGAATCCGGCTCATCAGCCGATCGCCCGTAGCACATGCAGCGGGCGATCTTGTCGAGGCCGTTGGATTTCCCGATGTATCAGGTGCGGCGCCCCTGCTCCATGAGGCGTTCATCCGCAAGATCGGCACGGCGCCACTTGCCGCGCCGACGACCTTGCGTTCCGACAACGTCCTGCACGCCCAGCTTGATGCGACTCTCGTTCGACTTGAGGGAACTCTCGTGGATGTTCGAAAAACGCCTGAGGAGTGGCTGCTCGAAATGCAAAGTGGGATCCGCACTTTCCTCGCCCGAATCGCCAGCCAGGCAAAGTTGCCGTCGCTGGATCCAGGAAGCCGGCTGGCGCTGACAGGCGTGTACGTGGCACAGCGCGGAACCCGGGCGGGTGAACCGGCGATCTCGTCTTTTGAACTCCTGGTGATGGATGCCAATGCCATTGCCATCCTGGCGCGCCCTCCCTGGTGGACTTTGGAACGCTTGCTGATCATTGTTGGCGCGCTGCTGGCAGGACTGGCGGCAACGATGCTGTGGATCACTCAATTGCATCGCAAAGTCGAACAGCGCACCGTGCAGTTGGGCGCAGAAATCCAGGAGCGGCAGCGTGTCGAACATCAGCGCGAGATGGAACAGGAACGTTCACGCATCGCGCGCGACCTGCACGACGAACTGGGCTCCGGGATCACCGAAATCGGAATGCTCGCCGCCCGTTCACGCTCTGCGACGGCGCCTGAGGAACGCCGCGCAGCATACCTGGAACAGATGAGCGCGCGCGCACGGGAACTGGTCACGGCATTGGATGAAATCGTATGGGCGATGAATCCGAAGCATGATTCCCTCGTTTCGTTGATCAGCTACTTCTCGCTCTACGCCGATCGTTTTTTGGGGCTCGCGGGGATTTCGTGGCGCCTTGATGATGGCGGCAGTCCAGGCGATCAGGTGGTCAGCTCCGGCGTGCGCCATCAATTGTTTCTTGCGTTCAAGGAAGCATTGAACAACGTGGTCCGCCACGCGGATGCATCTGAGGTGACAATCGCCATTCGGATCGTTGCTGGACGGCTGGAACTCCGAATCGCGGACAATGGCCACGGCATTCCCGCTGAGGGTCGCGCGGACGGAATGGACGGGGTGGCGAACATGAGCCATCGCATGCAGCGAATGGGTGGCTCATTCAGGATGGCGAGCACCAGTCCCGCAGGCACGGTGCTTGAATTCTCGCTGCCGACACTATGAAACCCGGAGTCACACGCATCGCGATCGTGGAGGACAACAGGATTATTCGAGAGAGCCTCGCGGAATTTGTCCAGGGCGATCCCGAATGCCAATGCGTCTGCGTCTGCGCCACGGGCGAGGAAGCGCTGAAAACCATTCCAAAACATCAACCCGACATGGTGCTGATGGACATTCAATTGCCGGGCATGTCTGGCATTGAATGTACCGCGCAGCTGAAGCAAATGCTGCCCGCGCTCCAAATCATCATGGTAACGGTTTACGAAGACACCGATCGCATCTTCAAGGCTCTCCGCGCTGGCGCCTGTGGTTATCTTCTGAAACGCTGCAGTCCTGACGAGGTGGTGCAGGCCGTTCGGGAAGTCCGGCAGGGGGGCGCGCCGATGTCGCGGGAAATTGCGCGGAAGGTGATTTTCTCGTTTCAGGAACCGGTGGCCGCCGCGGCGGAAGTCGAGGAACTCTCGAAGCGCGAAACGCAGATTCTCGAGCTTCTAGCGCAGGGCTTTTCAAACAAGGAAATCGCTGAGCGCGTCGGCGTCAGCGACGGAACGGTGCGCTGGCATCTGCGTCACATTTACCACAAGCTCCATGTTCGCTCGCGCACGGAGGCTGCGCTCAAGTTCCACTCGGCGCGTTCGGGCAACTGAGAACCACACATTTGTGAGGCTATGCGCCACGCGGCAGGCGGCGATAGTCTGATGCCAATGAAACCTGCAACCGCCTCTTTGTCGGCAGCCGCGCTCGCCTGCTCCATCTCCCTCGCGTCCGCCGCCAGTTACCCGGACGCCACTGGTGATTTTACTGGGGGATCCGGCTTTCTGGACATGACTTCAGCAACCGTGAACAACGATGCCAGCGTGCTGACGTTCACGATCAATCTCGCTTCCGATCCGTCGGTTTCTGGAAATGATTGGGCAACGCACCTCATCGGCTTCGATACGGCGGCGGCTGGAAGTGGCAACATCAGCGGCCCTGGCGGTTGGGGAAAAGACATCCAGATGAGCAGCGGCGGAATGAATTTTTTCATCGGGAACTGGTTGAACAACGGCGGCGGCAATCCTGCCGGCGCGACACTCTACAGTTGGGATGGCGCGGCGTGGAATGCCGTCACGTCCACGGGCGGAGCAAACCCGTTCAACATCACTGCTGCCGTTGACACGACTGCTGTGACGATCTCGCTCGAATACGCAGCGCTCGGACTCAGCCCTGGCGACAGTTTCAATTTCGACATCTATTCCTCAACTTCAGGTGGCGACAACGTTCTCGACGCCTTGGGCAGCAACGCCCCGCTGTCATGGAACAGTGCTCCCTACGATTCGGGGTCGGGTGTCCTCCCCTACACCATTGCGGCGATTCCTGAACCCGGCGCGTTGAGCCTTCTGTCCGCTGGCGCGCTGCTGTTCTTGCGTCGGCGCCTGAACTAATCCTTTGAAGATCGTGAATCCATTGCTCAACGGCGTGGTCCTGAAAAACCGCCTGGCCTTCACCCTGATTGAACTGCTGGTAGTGATTGCCATCATTGCGGTGCTCGCTGCAATGCTGTTGCCCTCACTCTCACGCGCGAAATTCAAGGCGAAGGAAATCAGCTGCACCTCGAATTATCGCCAATGGGGCATCGTCACGAGCATGTATGCGGGCGATGACAAGCAAGGCAGGTTCCCTTCGTACCCTGTGCCAGGGTCCGGCCGGAATGCATGGGACGTGTCGATCGACATGGCGCCAGGCCTGCAGCCCTATGGCCTGACAGCCCCACTCTGGTTTTGTCCGACGCGGCCCGCGGAATTCGATGAAGCCAACCGCTGGTCCCAATCCACATTGAACCGGCCGATCACATCCATCAACGACCTCAATCGATATCTTGCGTCCCGCTTCAACAACACGTTCGCCATCCTCAACCATGCCTGGTGGGTTCCGCGGAGGAGTGGCGGCGTGCTGTTTCCGGCTCCCGGGGCGAACGCGCGACTGACCAATGGCTGGCCAACCCGGATCGAGGATGCCAGCGCCGCGATTCAGCCGATCCTGACAGATTATTGCTTTGCACCCGGGGAACAGAAGGACACTGCGCGGGCCGGCGCCGGGCATTCGATTGGCAACAAGGTCTTGTCCGTCAACCTCGCTTTTGCCGACGGGCACGTGGAAACCCGGCCTTTCAAGCAGATCCAGTGGCAATACTACGGGAATACGACTGCGTTTTACTAAAGCCAAAAACCATACATTTGGCAGGCTGGCAGCCTATCCCAAAATAAGCGATAACGGCTCTCCATCGCACAATTCCAAACCATGTTTCGGGTTCGCATTTTAAATTTATGAAAACCTTCTCGCAGGCAGTGTCGATTCTTGGCCTCGCCGCGGCTCTCGTGCTGCCGGCTTCCGCCGTGCAGGTGACGTTTCAGGTAAACATGGAAGTGCAGGCGGCTCTTGGCCTTTTCGATCCGGGCAACGATCTCGTCTACATTGGCGCCTCCTTCAACGGATGGAGTGAGACCGCGTCGCAACTGTTTCCCACAACGACCAATGCCCTCGTCTATGAAGGCACGTTCGAAGTGGGCGCAGCGGGATCTTTTCCAAACTACAAGTTCATCAAAAACCGCTTCGGGGGTGGCGTTCAATGGGAGAACAATGGCGTCGGAGAGGGCGGAGCCCAAAACAGATTTTTCGAAGTACCCGCCGCCGATTCCGTGCTGCCCGTTGCCTGGTTCAACAACATCACCAACGTCAACGTGAACCACCAACTGGTGACGTTCCAGGTCAACATGTCCGTCCAGATTGCGCAGGGCACCTTCGATCCCGATAACGGCACACTTTGGATTGCCGGCGATGCCATCAATGACTGGGATGTCGATATTTCGCCGATATCGCTGACACGCAGCCTAAGCGATACGAACGTGTGGACCACGACGCTGGACGTCACAAACCTCGTGGGCAGCACCGTGTCGTACAAATACATTCTCAACAGCACTTGGGAGACGATCGACAATCGAACATTCATCATGCCGTCCACGGCAACGAATCTGCCCGTTGTTTTTTTCAACAACGTGACGAACACCGCCTCGCCCATTCCACTCACGTTCAGCGTGAACCTGGGCGTGCAAATCGCCCGAGGCAATTTCAACCCGGAAAACGGTGATGTGGTCGAGGTGCGCGGGTCCTTCCTCATGGGCCCGGGAAGCACCTGGCTCGGCGGCTTCGTCCTGACCAACGATCCCGCGAACCCGCTGATTTACAGCGGCACCATTGTCGACACCAACGACGCTGTCGGAAGCCAGGTTCAGTATCAATTCGTCCTCAACAACGGCACAACCTGGGAAGCCACTGGCAATCGGATTGCCACCCTCTCGACCACGAATGCGGTCGCATTCCCGACAGCCTTTTTCAGCAACATCCCGGACCTTGGTGCGGTAACGGTCGAGACCATCGCCGCATCCGAAGCTGCGTTGAGTTGGACTGCAGGGCCGCGTGTACGTCTGCAAAGTTCGGGCGACCTCACCTCCTGGAACAACGTCGCCGACACTGAAGGCCAGGCCGCCGTAAACGTCAACCTGAACGAGAATGCGCGGTACTTCCGCCTGGTAGGACCTTGAGGGTTGCGTGATGGCGTTTGTGCAAAGAATCGTTTGGTCGCTGTTGGTCGCGGGCATCGTGGTCGCAACCAGTCACGTTTCCGGTGCGGAGTTCATCGCCGGAGCTGACATGTCGCACCTCCCGTTTTTTGAGAGCCGAGGCGTCGTTTATCGTGACAATGGTCAGGCCCGCGATGCTCTGGATCTTCTCAAGGTTCGCGGCATCAACTGCGTCCGCCTCCGTCTGTTCACCAGCAGCGCAGCACAGGCGGCAAACAATCCCTACAACTACATCAACAACCTGGATTACACGCTGCCCCTCGCGATTCGTGCGAAGAATGCCGGGTTCCAGATCCTTCTCGATTTTCATTACTCCGATACCTGGGCCGACCCCGGCCATCAGCAGAAACCAGCCGCGTGGAGCGGCCTTACCTTTTCTGAGCTTGTGCAGCAGATGCGCAGCTACAACAGCAACACAATTGCTGCATTTGATGCCGCGGGTGTGATGCCGGAATACGTCCAGGTCGGAAACGAAATCACGGGAGGCATGCTGTTCCCCGATGGCGCCAACACCAACAGCTCCCAATGGAACAAACTTGCGCAGTTGATGTCGGCTGCAATCAACGGCATCAAGGACGCCGCGGGAACAAACATGCCGAAGATTGTGGTGCACATCGATCGGGGAGCGCGCTGGGACACGACACAATGGTTTTTCGACAACCTGGCCCAGCGCTCCGTGCCATTCGATATCATTGGCCAAAGTTATTATCCATGGTGGCACGGCACACTGCCGGCATTTGAGAATTGCCTGACCAACACGGTCCGGCGTTTCAACAAGCCGGTTCTGATCGCGGAGACTGCGTTTCCCTGGACGAATTCCACAAACATCTTCGGCATTCCTGCAACGACGAACGGCCAGGTGGAATTCGTTGCCGAACTGGCGAAGATCATCAAGCGCCTGCCTCCCGGCAAGGCCGCGGGCGTTGTTTGGTGGGGAACGGAATACCAGCAGGTGAACGGCGTTCCCACCGCGAGTTTCCAGTACAAATCGTTCTTCCGAACGGGAGGAAATATCCTTCCTGTAGCAGCCGTGTTTGGCCAGCTGGCTGCGCCCGCGCAACTTCAGGCGGCCGCCGATCCCGCGGGCTTGCGGCTTGAATGGCCCGTCGGGGGCGCAGGCATGGAACTGAGGAGTGCCTCGGGTCTGGATGTCGCCGACAACTGGTCGCCTGTGACAAACCCGGTGCAGAGCGCCGGCGGAACGTTCAGCACCGTCGTGCCGCTCGAAAGCGGGCAGCGCTTTTTCAGACTGGAAAAGAATTGAAATGAATCTTCGTTTGCGCCCTGCCCGGACGCTCTTCGCAGCGTTGCTGTTCGCAGCTTCTGCATTCGCCGAACGCCAAACAATCTCCTTCAATCCAGACTGGAGGTTCACGCGCGGCGATGCTGCCGCGGCAGAGCGGCCCGATTATGAGGATCAGCAATGGGAAAGGGTCACGCTGCCGCATACCGCACGAGTGGAAGCCCTGGTTGCAGGAAAGAACTCCCCGCAATGGCAGGGTCTCTGTTGGTATCGCAAGGCTTTCACATTGCCCACGTCTGCAGCGGGAAAGGAAGTCGTTCTTCATTTCGAAGGGGCGATGAACACCGCTGAGTTTTGGCTGAACGGAGAATTCCTCGGCAGGCACATGGGAGGATATCTTCCTTGCGTGCTCGACATTTCAGCCGCGGTGCTGCCGGGCAAAACCAACCTGATCGCCGTCCGCCTGGATAATCGTGACAATCCAATCACAGGACCCAAGCCGCTGCCGGAACTCGACTTCAACCTGTATGGCGGCCTTTACCGCGGCGCCCGCCTGATCATCAAGGACCGGCTGAACATCAGCGATCCCATCCTCGCCAACAAAGTTGCCAGTGGCGGTATTTTTGTGTCGTTCCCTGCAGTTTCCAAATCTCAAGCAACAGTCCGCGTTCAGACGCACCTGCACAACAAGCACCAGGAATCGCGAAGGTTCCAGCTGCGCACCACCTTGCTGGATTTCCAAAATCGCGAGGTGATTCCATCAGAGTCCACCGGCCAAACGTTGCAGCCGGGTGAGGATCGCGAGGTCGTTCATGAGCTTGTGGTCGCCAATCCCCGGCTCTGGTCGCCAGGCGCTCCGCATTTGTACAACGTGCGAAGTGAAGTGCTCGCGGGTGAACACGTCGTCGACTCGGAAACCACGCGCATTGGAATCCGCCGCATCGAAATGACAAAGGACGGCTTTTGGATCAATGGTGAGAAGATGTTCCTGCGCGGCGTGAATCGACACCAGGAATATCCATACATCGGCAACGCACTTTCCGACGCGGCGCAATTTCGCGATGCACTCAAGATCAAGTCAGCCGGGTTCGATTACATCCGGCTCTCACATTACCCGCAGTCCCGAGCCTTCATGAACGCATGCGACGAACTGGGGCTCGTGGTGATGAACTGCCTTATGGGCTGGCAATTCTTCAATAGCGATCCCGCCTTTGCCGAACTCAAGCTCAAAGAGTGCCGGGAACTGATCCGGCGCGACAGGAATCATCCTTGTGTGATTCTTTGGGAAACATCGCTGAACGAAAGCGCGATGCCGCGCGAATTCATCGCGCAAGCACAGAAACTTTCGCATGAGGAATATCCCGGCGACCAGATGTTCACCTGCGGCTGGACCCGGGGTTTTGATGTCTTCATCCAGGCACGCCAGCACGGCGGCTGCAAACGCGTCAGGGACATTCCGTGCCTCGTCAGCGAGTATGGGGATTGGGAATATTTCGCGCAGAACGCAGGGCTCGAGCAACACCGCTGGAAGGATCTTCAACCCGCCGAGCGCAACAGCCGGCAGTTCCGCGGCGATGGCGAAATCCGCCTCCTTCAACAGGCACTGAATTTCCAGGAAGCCCACAATGACAACCTGAAAACCACCGCCTTCGCCGATGGCTTGTGGGTGATGTTCGATTACAACCGCGGATATGCCGAAGACATCGAAGGATCGGGCGTGATGGACATCTTTCGCCTGCCGAAATTCAGTTACTGGTTTTATCGAAGCCAGCGGACGCCAGGCGAGCCGCTTTGGAATGGAGCTGTGGAACCGATGGTGTTTATTGCGAACCATTGGACGGCTGAATCACCGCTGGATGTGCGCGTGTTCAGCAATTGCAAAGAGGTCAGCCTTTTTTTGAACGGCTTACTGGTGGAACGCCGGCAACCTGACACCGATCGGTTTTCCACAAACCTCAAACATCCTCCTTTCACTTTCACCCTGAAGGAATACAAGCCCGGCCAACTGCGCGCCGTCGGACATATCGGAAGCAGGGATGTTGCAAGCGCTGAACGCCGAACCCCGGGCGCTGCCACGCGAATCCAACTGCAGTTTGATCTTTCCGGGAAACCGTTCGCGGCCAGCGGGAAGGATGCGGTGTTCTGCCATGCTGAACTTCAGGACAAAGACGGAACAACGGTTTCGATTCAACCCGAAGTGGCGTATGGAACGATGGGACCTGTGGCGTTCATGGGCACCAACTCGCTGTTCGCGGAGGCAGGGATCGCGACAGGGCTCCTGCAAACCGAAACTGCCAATCCTGAATGCGCGGTGTACGCGCTCACGATTGTGCCTGGAGAAAACCAGTGGCGCGTGATCGGCGCCGGTGGAACTCCGGGTGACCGGGCCGTTCCCTCGTTTGAACTCCGCTACACGACCGATGGCACCGTGCCAACAAGCTCCTCACGGAAATTCACCCAACCTGTCCGCCAGTCGGAGACGATCCACGCCGGATTGTTTGTGAACGAAAAACTGGTCGTCGCCGTCAAGGCAGCTTCAAACAATGGTCCCATGAGCTCGAACTAAGCCCGGGTGCAGCTATGCCAGGTTAATGCCGCCTGAGGTGCAATCGATGGTCTACGCGACGGGTCTGATGGTACTCCAGAGGGGGAAGTTCCGTGAGCGTCGGAGATTGCGTTTCGTTCAATGTGGTTTTCGCCAGGCCCTGAAGAGCCTCCCATCGTGGCCATTCAAGACTCGGCGCATGCGTGATCTGTCGCAAGAGGCTGCGCCACTCAATGATGATTCGGTCAATATCCCCCGCCCCTGTTCGATCAGTAACCCAGGCGTGTTTGCTCGCGGGATTGCGATGCACCGCAGCTACAACGGCTTCGGCTCCGGCGCCATATTTTGGCGGCATTCCGTTATCGAGATAACCCGGGATGCTCTGCAAACCGAACTTTTGATGGCACGCAATCGCGAGCCTGCCGCTCCAACGATTGTCGTCGCCACAAAACCGGAATCCTGCGTCCAGGTTCGCGAGGTCATAGATCAACTCCTCCAAGGGGTAACCCTCATCCTCAAGAGCCGCGGAGATGGCAAGACCGTCGCCCTGTGAGAAAAAACTGACAAGCCGGCCTCGAAGCGTTGGAACTCCAGCCGCATCGACAAGGTTCAAGCGGCGCCAGAGTAGCGCGGTGCCCGTCGCCGTCGATAACCGTTTGCAGACCGGCACCAGCGAGCATTCAGCGCAGTCATACGGCAACACTTCGCGCTCGCGCGGGCGCCACAACGCAACGCCATGGCGATCGACAGGAACCCGCATCGTGAGATTCGCCAGGCTCACCAGCGTGATGATCTTGTGCCCCTGCTGTTCAAATCGCACCACGGGCGTCCTCAGTTGTTCCAGCTTCCGTGACAGCAACGGCACAATCTGCGTCTCCCAAAGTTCAGGTGTCGTCTGGCGTCCCTCCCAATTGGTCAGGCGCCGCACCCATTTCGCAATAATCAATCGATTGTCCTGCAACTGATCCGCAACCGTCGAAGCGCGGCCGTAGATCCTCAGTCCGTTCTCGTGGCCAATGGGTGTGAGAATTCCCGTTCCAATTTTCTCCAGCGCCGCAGACTCGCTCAAAACGGATCGCAACTTGACCGTCATTTCGTTCTGCTTCACCGCGTTCCCATCGCCTCCGCCGGTTTCCAATCCTGATTGCATCGAAGGCTCTGGCATTGCGGGCGACGCAATGAAAACCTCCCGCAAAGACCTTTCGAGGGGTGCAGGAGTCGGCTCCCACTCACCGCGGCTGTTCACCATCTCGCGAACCAGCCGCCGCACGTGCCTCGCGCGCTCCGCATCGGTCTTCAACCCGCACGGCACAATTGGATGTTTGAGCGACTCTTCCACGCCCAGAAAGATCGGCCTCACCGTGAACAGGCGCTCCTGCACCCTCACTGCCTCGGCAAAAGGATCCCGCTCATTCTGCGCGGCCACGGCCATCAGGTTCAGCAAGGCGCCCCAATCCACGGCACCTGTCCGCGACAAATGACACGCCCGCGCATCGAGCAGGCGCAGCTCGTTTGCCGATATGATCACGTACCCCGTCTCGTCCAGGCCGCGCCGCCCGGCGCGGCCAAACATCTGAAGAATCTCGTCCGAACGCAGCGGGTGTTCGATATTATCGCGTCGATACGAATCCGCCGCGAGTGCCACGCTCCGCAAGGAGAAGTTGATTCCCGCCGCAAGTCCCATGGTTGCCACCACGACGCGAAGCTGGCCTGCCTTGGCGAGAGGTTCGATCACACCCGCGCGCGCCGCATAACTCAGCCCGCTGTGATGAAAGCAGACGCGGCTCTTCAAAAGCTTTGTCAGGTGATCCCCAACGATCAACTTCTGTTCGACACTCAGCTGCAACGGGTTCGGATTCGGCAGCTGCCGCGCGAGTTCGGCCGCCATCGATTCGGCTGATTGACGGCGCGGGGCGAACACCAGGACCGGCCCGAGGTCTTCCGCCAGCGCCTTCGCAAGCAATCGCGGCCAGTATCCCCTCACCTCGCTCGGGACATGGTAACTCAGCTGTTTGCCGTGAACTTCTTCAAGCGGAACGGGACGATGCTCGTAACGCACCATGATCGCCTTGCGCCCGAGACGTTGCAGCCAGCGCGTGACGTCCTGTGGATTTTCCACGCTCCCACTCAGGAGCAACAGCTGCGTCTGCGGCGGAGCCAGGGCCAGCGCCAGCTCATAATTCAGCCCGCGATCAGGGTCCCGAATCATCTGGTATTCATCCACAACCAGCAGCGCGGGACCGTCGCCGCGAATCAAACGGTTCTTCTGTGTTTCAAGAGTCGCAACGAGGATGGGTGCGTCCAGGTTTTCTGAGAGATCGCCCGTCGCAATACCCACATCCCAGCCGCGCGCCCGCCACTCTGCAAGTTTGTCGTTGGCAAGGGCACGCGTGGGAACCGTGTAAATGGCCTGGCAGCGATTCTTCCCCTGGTTGGACCAGAGTTCAAAGATCAACGTCTTTCCCGCACCCGTCGGAGCGTGGACGACCACGTCCTTGCCTTCGCGCAAAGCGGTGACCGCCTGCTGCTGCCAGAGATCAGGGACTACCACCTGGTTGAGCACAGGCGAAAGCTGCGAATCAAGCGACTGCACGCCCACAACATACCGAACGCCGCGGAAACGGAAACGGGCAAAACCGAGCGGTTCGACCATGAGCACGCCCGCTCGCTATGACCGAAGCCGCTGCACTCCGTCGAAAGCGTCTGCAACTCTCAATCCGTTGTCGCGTGTCACTCTGGCTCGAATTTGCTGTGGCCTGATCATCAACAGGTTTGACTTGATCTGAGCCCAACTTTAGATTGCTCGCGCATGTTAGCTGCTGAATCCAACGTGGGGACGGCGCCTGCTACCGAGGGTTTAAGCTCAGAAGCAGCGTTATCTTGGAAGCAGATCGTTGAACCCGTAGAACCGTTCCTCGAAGCCGTTCATCTTCGCCTTCGCAAGCAGGTCGATGAGTTCGATCCAGCAATCGCGCCTTATGCCGAGTATTCGCTGAATGGCAATGGAAAGAATCTTCGACCCGCGTTAGTCGCTCTTTCCGCCAATTCACTGGGAAAGATGTCTGATGCCCACGTGACGGTTGCGGTCATAATCGAGATGGTTCACCTCGCAACTCTCGTTCACGACGATGTGATGGACGAGGGAGAGATTCGGCGGGGACGCCCCACCATGGCGGCAAATTGGGGTAATGAAATTGCGGTGTTGTTCGGCGACTGCCTTTTTGCGCAGGCCTTGAAGCTGGCGGCAAGTTTCCCAACTCCAGAAATCTGCCGCGCGGTCGCAATGGCCACCAACACCGTCTGCTCGGGCGAAATCCTTCAAACTCAGCAACGTCGCAACTTCCAATTTTCCAAAGGGGAATATTTCCGCGTGCTGGAAATGAAGACGGCCGAGTTGTTTTCCCTCTCCTGCGACCTCGCCGCTTTTCTCGCGGGCGCCACACCCAGCCAGCGCAATGCCTTGAGGCAGTTTGGAATGGTTTTTGGAACTGCCTACCAGGTTTACGATGATTGCGTCGATTTGTTTGGATCGGAAGCCGTTGCTGGCAAGTCCCTTGGAACCGACCTCGCAAAAGGAAAGCTGACGCTGCCGATGCTCCTGCTCTGGGAACGGGCGACCGATCCCGAGCGCCGCCAGCTCCAGGAACTGATTCGCGACTGGAAACCGAGCGGATTTGCTGTCGTAAGTGCCATGCTGGCCCGATACGATGCGCTCGCTCCTTCCGCGGAGACGATTCACCAGTATCTTCTCAAAGCCCGGCAATTGCTCGGGACCTTGCCCGAATCCCATGGCCGCGCGTCCCTGCTCGGCCTGACCAGCTATTTGGATCGCCAAACGGATGCGCTCACGGCGCCTGACATCGGTCTATGACGATTATGACCGATCCGGAAACCGGCAAAGCGCCGAAAGCCCACGCTCCGGAGCCGGCAATCCCCGCGGGTCCAGTCGCTGCCGAGGAATCATCAAGCGCACCTGCTTCGGATGAAATGCAGTTGGTCGCACGGGCGCGCAAGGGTGACATGGCTGCTTACGATGACCTGGTCCAGCGTTACCAGCAGCGTATTTACGCCACCGTATATCACATGACGGGCAACCATGAAGATGCCAACGATCTCGCGCAGGAGGCGTTCATCAAAGCGTATCACGCGCTCAATTCTTTCAAAGGCGGTTCCAGCTTTTATACGTGGGTCTACCGGATCGCGGTGAACAAAACGATCAACTTCCTCAAGCAGCGGAAGAATCGCACCCACTTGAGCCTCAACGATTTGGACTTCAACGCGGAGAATGATCCCGACCTGGTTTCATTGATATCCGACAAAACGCCACGGCGTGAAGTGAACCTGACGGAATTGCAGGAAAAATTGAACGAGGCCATGCAACGCCTGTCAGAACATCATCGATTGGTAGTGACGTTGCACGATGTGCAGGGCCTGTCCCATGAAGAAATTGCGAAAATCATGGAATGCAATATTGGAACCGTCCGCTCACGGCTCTTTTATGCCCGCCAGCAGCTTCAGGGTTACCTGTCCGATTATTTGAAGTAGCTAGTGAGCACATTGTTTTTTTGAGCACGTTGTATGAACCCGGATTCACAAGACTTTAAGCAGTTGCGTCAGCTTCTCGCCCTCAAACGCCACGAGCAGCCGCCCCCCGGATACTTTCACCATTTCTCCCGCGAAGTCATTGTGCGCATCAAAACCGGGGATTCGGGCGAAAAAGTTCCGTCGAGCTGGATCGAGCGCCTTTGGGCGATGTTGGAAGCCAAGCCGATCTTTGCGGGCGCACTCGGTGCCTCCGTATGCGCGGTTTTGATATCGGGGTTTGTGAATGCTGAGGAGACCGCCGGGGTTGCCACGGCAACCGGATTGCAGCCGCTTCCCAGCGGCGGTCATGGCGGCTTTACTCCCGGTGTCGCAATGGCTTCCGCCGATGCGCTTTCAGCAGACGAACCGACGCTGAATACCAGTCCTGCAGAGGCCAGCCTTGAAAGCCTTTTCGAATTCCGCCCGGGCCGCCTCAACGCCCTTCCCGCAAACAACTGGGTGGTGCCGGCAAATTGAATCCGGTCTATGAAGCCGGTCTAGAGCATCACGCGGATCGCCGTCCCCTTATCAACGCGGAAGAGATCTTTGCAGTCTCGGCCTTATCCCGGGTCCCCCCTCATACGAGCCACACGAGCGGGCTCACGTGTGCAGCAGGACATCGCGGCGCCAGATCCCCTATTCTTCGCGCGAGAATGCCAGGCCGAGCAGTTCTCCGCCAGTCACCTGCAACCGGCTGCCGTGAATCTCCGCAGACAATTGTTCAGTCTTGCCGTCAATCGTCACCGTGAACTGATACGTCCCGCTCTGCTCCTTCCACTCGCCCTGGTTTGATTGGATATTCGGGGCAAGGGTGCCGGACCGGGCAAAAGGAATGCCCTTGAAGAATACCTGCTGCTCAGGCGTGACAATGAGAACTCCGCCCGACGCTGCCGCTGTCAAAAGCGCCTTGCGTTGCGCCATTTCTCTCGAGGACATCGTCGGCTTTTCGCGGCGAAACAGCCCCAGACTGCCGTTCACATCAAAAGTCCATCGTCCGAGGATCCGTTCCGTGTACTTTGTCGATGTTCCATTCGTAAGGAACCCGTGAAGATCCTTCAGGTTCGGCAAGATCGCCGATTCAATACTCTTAACAACCTCGCGGTTGTTCAAAATGGCCTGGACCTTCGGATATTTCAGCACCTCGGAAATAGAGGCGCCCTGCTCGCGCAACTGTGAGAACCCTTCGTCATTGGCGAGGTCCTGAAGCTCCGGCCGCTCCGCCAGACCAAGCAACCCGGGATAACGCTGAAGCCGCTGCTCCAACGCAGGTGTCTGGAAGAGCAGGCCCGCCACGTCGGCGGCATCATAATATTCAGCCGGCGTGTCATCGACGGATTTGGCGACTTTCGACATTCCTGTCCC
This sequence comes from Verrucomicrobiia bacterium, assembly GCA_035629175.1. NCBI lineage: Bacteria > Pseudomonadati > Verrucomicrobiota > Verrucomicrobiia > Verrucomicrobiia bacterium. The sequence goes on from DASPIL010000040.1 coordinate 124,664, forward strand.
TTGCAGGTCTTTTCCGAGCCGATTCACCATGCGCACGCTCCGCGCATCGGAATCAGTCTGCGCCTGAAATGTCCAGTAGCTCAGCATGTAAATCGCCTGCGAGACCAAAACCATGTATGCGATGGCATTCAAGGTGCCCAGGCACATTCCGAGCCTTGAATTCAACCGTTCCCAAAGTGCCAGCCGCAGATCCCCCGCCTTGTATTTGTAATGAACTTCAACCTTCTTGTGGATGAACAGCCCCGCGACCTTCGAAAGGGTCAAGATAAGGACAAAGACCAACAGCGCAGGAACAAACCAAAGCAGGACGGGGTTCTTCATTCCTATCGCGCTGAACACCGGCTTGAGAAGATTTCCAATCGGTCCGGCGAGCAAAGTTCCGAGGACAATTCCCACAAACGACGCAGCCACGCGTATGGCACCTTGACGCAACCCGAGGCCAATCAACGAAGCCACCAGCAGCACGGCTAAAATCCAGATCGTCATGCAGTCCAGTTAAATTCATTCGCCGCAAAGGGCAATTGGAAAATGCCGGCGTCCACGATCATTACGATCCGTCGTGCTGTCACTTGTCGCGGAACGGCAACAAGTGAACCTTCGTCTGGCTGAAAGCCTGGTCCAATGCCTGCGCCAGTGTCGCGGCCTGATCCAGCGCTCCGGCGCGCCCCAGCTCCTCCAGTTGCTGCGCCAGTTCCACGACCCGCTTCGCGCCAAGGTTCAAGCTCATGCTTTTCAACGCGTGGGCGTTGAACGCCAGCTTCACTGGATCCTTCAAGGAATCGTGGATCATCGCGATCCTTTGCGGCGCGCCTTCGAGGAATAAATCCACCAATTCGCGCACGATGCTGACGCCGTTTGACGGCGGCATTTCGCCTAGTTCATCGAGAATCGATTCATCCAGGAATTCGTGGCGTGGTGCGACGGGTGCCCGAAGCAGGAAGGCGGTTTCGAACTTCCGTTTGCGCGCCGGCCCCCAGCGTTCCAAGGCATTCTGCAATTCCGCGATGCGGACAGGCTTGGTGATGTAGTCGTCCATTCCAGCCTCCAGGCACTTCTCGCGATCCCCGAGCAAAGCGTTTCCCGTCATGGCAATGATGCAGGGCCTCTTCTCCTGCGGCCAGCGGCTGCAGATCTGCCGCGTTGCTTCAAGCCCATCCATTTCCGGCATTTGCACGTCCAGAAATATGATGTCATACGCCTTTCGTTCGAGCGCCTGCAGGACTTCGACGCCGTTGTTCGCAACGTCTGCGCGATATCCGAGCTTCTGCAGCACGCTAAGGCCGACCTTCTGATTGATCGGGTTGTCATCGGCGAGAAGCAATCGCAGTGGCAGGCGCTGTGCAAAACCCGCATCCAGAACGGGAGCAGTCGGCGCCTTCTTTTCCCGCTGCAATTGGATGTTCAACGCGCGACAAATCGCATCGAGCAACTGGCTGGGCCTGATGGGCTTGTGAACGTAAACGGTAATGCCGGCCTTCATCGGCCGTTCGTCATCCCCACGCAACCGGACCCCGGATAACAAAATCATCGGCATCTCGTCCGACTCCGGCACTTGACGCATCTCCTCCGCGAGAACCAGTCCATCCTTGCCCGGAAGCTGCATGTCGATGATGGCAACGTCGAACGGTCCTTTCTCCCGCACCAGGGTCATCGCCGAATTGCTGTGCCCCGCCACCGAAACCGTCATTCCCCACTGCTCCGCCCGATGACGCATCAACCCGGCATTGGTGGAATTATCCTCGACGATCAACAATCGCTTGCCCACGAGTTGCGGTTGTTGCGACTGCCAGTGGGCGGGTGCGTTGGCCTGCGCGGCTCGTACCGCAATGGTGAAATGAAACGTGGCGCCACGCCCTTCAGCGCTTTCCACCCAGATCTTCCCACCCATCAATTCCGACAGCCGCTTGCAAATCGCAAGGCCAAGGCCGGTCCCGCCGTAATGCCGCGTGGTCGATGCATCCACCTGCTGGAACGACTTGAACAACCGATCCTGCTTGTCGACTGCGATGCCGATGCCCGTGTCGTGAACGGAAAAATGCAGCAACCACTGCTCGGGATGGCGAAGGAATTCAGTGTCCTGTTTGTGATTCGGCTCGAGCACGCGGGTGCCGCGGGCGGTGGGACGGACCTGGATCACCACCTCGCCTTCATGCGTGAACTTCACTGCATTGCCAACCAGGTTGACAATGATCTGCCGCAGGCGGGTGACATCGCCCACGAGGATCTTTGGGATCGCATCGTCGACGAGGTATGCGAGATCGAGATGCTTCTCCGCGGCCTTCGGTGCGAGCAGATCCAGCGCTTCCTCCACGCACGTGTGCAATTCGAAGGGATGATGTTCCAGTTCCAGTTTGCCCGATTCAATCTTGGAGAAGTCCAGGATGTCGTTGATGATCGTCAACAAGGCGTCCGCACTGCTGCGCGTCGCCTCCACATACTCGCGCTGCTCATCCGTCAACTCCGTGTCCAGCAGCAATGCCGTCATTCCGATAACGCCATTCATTGGCGTTCGGATTTCATGGCTCATGTTCGCGAGAAATTCCGACTTCGCGAGCGTGGCTTCCTCCAGTTTCTGGTTCAGTGAGATCAGCGCCCGGTTGCTTTCAATCCACTGCTGCTGGCTCTCGCGCAGCGCGCGATACGCCGCGTCCCGCTGCAACTGGTTCAAATACGCCTTGGAGTGGTAACGAATCCGCGCAATCAACTCGATCCGATCGGGCAGTTTGATCAGGTAATCGTTGGCTCCGACTGCAAACGCATGGCTTTTTACGTGCGGGTTGTCGTTGCTCGACAAGACGATGATCGGAGTCTCGCGCGTCGGCGGATTCGCCCGAAACTGGTTCACCAGCATCAATCCGTCCGCATCCGGCATCACGAGGTCGAGCAAGATAACCGTGGGCTTCAACTGGTTCGCTGCCGCAAGTGCATCGCCGGCCTTCTGGCAAAAATGGAAATCGATGTCGGTCTGGTTGGCGAGTGCCAGCCGGATATTTTCGCTCACCGAAGGCTGATGATCCACCAGCAGGACAACAATGTGATATTCGGGAGAAGGCAGCGAATGGCCGGAGAGCAGCGGCTGGGGGCAATTGATGGGTTCGTCGGCCATGTGTCTGTGACGCTCCGAAACTAAAAGTTCACCGGCCGAACTCAAGACCGATCTGCTGCGGTGTTGTGCGGACGAACGTCCGTACAAGCGACAGCATCGGCCTCAAAAGCAAAGGCGCTGAGCCTTCGCCCAGCGCCTTGAAAATCCGCGAAACTCTTAACCTTTCGCTGCCTCCCCAGGAATCGGGAAAACCTCCTGCGGCGCGACCACCTTTCCGCTCTCAAAATCGGCAGCCGATGGCGAAAGAGAAAGATTGTACCATTGCGAACTCGTATTGCTGACGAGATCGCTCCAGCGCACGAGCTGCCCTGTGTAGGCAGCGATGCGTCCCATCAAGGCAGTCAGCGTCGATTCCGCAACGTCACGCGTTTCGTTCAGCGGTTTGCCTTTCACAATACTGTCAAGCAGATCCACCTGTTCCTGGACCTGGCCGTTGTTGTGCGTCTTGAACTCAGGAATTTTCAACCCCCCGAGCTTCGCCGATTGCATGCGGCCGCCGCCATACGTCGCTCCTTCCGTGCCAATAAAGAATTCACCCACGGAATCGTAACATCCATTCACCTGGCGGCACATGCTGTGGATGTGGCAATCCTCGCCGTAATTATAATCCACGCTGAAGAAATCAAACTGGTTGCCCGTCTGCCGCCGCGCGCGCGAGCCGAATCCAACCGCGGAGACTGGCGTCCGCCCGATAAACCAGTTCGCCACGTCGAGGTTGTGAACGTGCTGCTCGACGATATGGTCACCCGAGGTTTCAACGAAGCTCGTCCAATTCCGAATCATATAGCTCGCGTCAGTGTCATTTTCCTGGCGCCTGCGAAACCAGAGGCTGCCCATGCACCAGCTGACTGTCCCGCCCGTGATCCGGCCAATCGCGCCTTCGGCGATCGCACGCTGGTTCCGCATGTAATTTCCGCTGTGGCGCCGTTGCGTGCCCGCGACAACAGACAATCCCTTTTTTTGAGCTTCAGCGCCCAGCTCGATGACCTTGCGCGCGCCAACGGGATCCACCGCCACGGGTTTCTCGATAAAAATGTGTTTTCCCGCTTTGACCGCGGCTTCGAAATGGACGGGTCGAAAATTCGGCGGTGTCGCGAGAACAACGATGTCCACGGGCTGCGAAACGAGATCGTGGTATGAGGCAGGTCCCGTGAAGACGCGTTCCGCGGCAACGTTGTACTTCTTGGCGGCGGCCTGTGCCCGGTCCGGCATGAAGTCCGCCAGCGCATAGATTTCAATTTCGTGGCCCAGTATCTTCCCGGCTTCGGTGATATCATTCATGGCGCCCGTGCCGCGTCCACCGCAGCCAATCACCCCGATTCGGAACTTCCGTGGCGCATTTTGAGCGCTGATATTGAATAGCGGAACGGTGGAAACGGCTGCGCTGGCGAGGGCCACGCTGTTGATAAATTTTCTGCGGGAGAGGTTGGACTCGTTCATAGGTTTCTGTTTTTTACCGGCGGTTGGAGCCGGATTCGGTGTTCTTGGATTCAGCAACAGACGCAGCGCGCGTTCGGCGGGTGACAGTCAACGGCTTTGCGCGGGTCCGGTGCAATCTCACGCGCCAAGGGAACACGAACAGCACCAACGGCTCAAGCCCCATTCGCGCGATCAAGCCAGCGGCTTCCGCCGGCCTCACGGGCAATCAACCCACTTCCAACTTCAAGCACCACACGCAAGCCTCGGTCACCGATGCGGAGCCGGCGCGCAACACGACCTCATCTGATTTCTCGCACATGGCGCGGATTCTCCTGCGTTGCCATGGGTTTATTCAGCGGATGCTCCGGCCCTCAGTCCGCGCTCGATCCCGCCGGCCCACAGGCGCAAAGCCTTGGCGCACTCTTTTGGTGGATGACCGCCGGCACCGCCATTATCTGGCTCGCCATGATCGCGCTGACGATCTACGCGATCCGCGTCGAACCCGATCCCGCAAAGAATGCGGGGCGCAGTCGGATGTTGATCGTCGTTGGGGGAACGCTGATCCCAACTGTCGTGCTGGCTGTTTTACTTACTTACGGTCTTGCAATGCTGCCCGCGATGGTCGCACCCGCACCCGCTGGAAGTCTGCGAATCAGGGTCATTGGCGAACAGTGGTGGTGGCGGGTGCAGTATGAACGCGAGGGGCGTCTCGTCGAACTCGCCAATGAAATCCGGATTCCTGTCAACGAACCCGTGCAATTCGAATTGATGAGTTCCAATGTGATCCACGCATTCTGGATTCCGTCCCTCGGGGGGAAGCGTGATATGATTCCAGGTCGCGTCATTCCGATCGCGCTGACGGCAAGCCGGACAGGATTGTTTCGCGGCGTTTGCGCCGAATATTGCGGCGCGTCGCACGCGTTGATGAGTTTCATCGTCGAAGTCATGGAAAAGCCGGCGTTCGAAAGCTGGCTTGAACAACAGGCCGCTGACGCAAGGATTCCTTCCAACGACGACGCGCTCCGCGGGCAACACCTGTTCGTCGAAAACGGTTGCGGCGCCTGCCACACCGTTCGAGGAACCCCTGCTTCTGGAACGATGGGCCCGGAACTGACGCATGTCGGAAGCCGCTTCAGCCTCGGCGCAGGTGTGCTGACGAATGACCTTTCCGCGCTTGAAAAGTGGATCGCCAGCCCCGACCGCATCAAACCTGCCGCGCACATGCCCGCTTTCGGGATGCTCCCTCCCGCTGATCAGCGCGCGCTGGCCGCATACCTGAAAGGACTCGAATGAGCCGGCGGCGCGAAAACGAACCAGGTTCACCCGATCGCGATATCTCGCCCCTCACGGAGGCACCGCCAGCAGAGTTGCAAAAGGCGCAACAGAATCGACTCCGCGCAGTGTGGCAATCGCCGCGCGGATGGCGGTATTGGTCCGATGTCAACAACACGCAGGTCGGAGTTTGGTACACCGCGACGGCGTTCCTCTTCTTTCTCTTCGGCGGCGTCCTCGCACTGCTCATCCGAATACAACTTGCAGTTCCCGGAAACACATTCCTCTCGGCGGACACCTACAACCAGGTCTTCACGGTGCACGGTTCCGTGATGATGTTCTTATTCGCGATTCCAATCTTTGAATCCATCGCCGTGATTTTCCTCCCGCAAATGCTCGGCGCCCGCGACCTTCCATTTCCCCTGCTCTCCGCTTTTGGTTATTGGTGTTTTCTGCTCGGCGGAATTTTTCTTTGCGGCTCCATCTTCTTCGATGCCGCGCCCAAAGGCGGCTGGTTCATGTATCCACCCCTCACGTCGCAATATCAACCTGGCTTGGGCGTTGATATCTGGCTGCTCGGCTTTTCATTCATCGAAATTGCTGCGATCGCCGCCGCGGTCGAACTGATCGTAGGCACCTTGAAATGCCGCCCGCCTGGAATGCGCATCAACCTCATCCCGCTCTACTGCTGGTATGTACTCGTCGCAGCTGCAATGGTGCTGTTCGCGTTTCCACCGTTAATTGCAGGAAGCATGTTGATGGAGGTCGAACGCGCCTTCAACTGGCCGTTCTTTGATGCAGCACGCGGGGGAGACCCCCTGTTGTGGCAGCACCTGTTCTGGCTCTTCGGACACCCAGAAGTCTACATCATCTTCCTGCCAAGCATCGCGATTGTGGCAATGATCGTTCCCACCTTCGCGCGCCGCCCCATTGTTGGTTACAGTTGGATCGTCCTTGCCGCGATTGGCACGGGCTTTCTCAGCTTCGGGTTGTGGGTGCATCACATGTTCACCACCGGCCTGCCCGGGATCTCGCTGGGATTGTTTTCAGCCGCAAGTGAAGCTGTCGCCATCCCGACCGGCGTCCAGATCTTCTGTTTCATCGCAACACTTGCCGCTGGGAAGCTCGCGCGCTCAGTTCCGATGTTGTTTATCTTCGGCGGCATCGCGGTCTTCATCATCGGCGGCCTCACGGGAGTGATGGTCGCGCTCGCACCGTTCGATTTTCAGGCGCACGACACGTTCTTCGTTGTCGGGCACCTTCATTATGTCCTGATCGGTGGCGCACTGTTTCCCATCATAGCAGGCTGCTACTATTTCTTCCCTCTCATCAACGGAAAGAAACTCTCGGACAAACTCGGCAAAGCCGGCTTCTGGCTGATGTTCATTGGCTTCAACATCACGTTCCTGCCCATGCACATCACGGGATTGCGCGGCATGGCCCGGCGTGTTTTCACATATCCCGAAGGAATCGGCTTCGATGGATTGAACCTGGTGTCCACCATCGGGTCTTTCATCCTCGGCACGGGTATCGCCGTGGTTGCGTGGGATCTCATCCGGCCCAAACGCAAGCAGCCGTTTTCGGAACAGAATCCCTGGAAAGCGGGAACGCTGGAATGGCTCCCGCATATGCCTCCCGAATCGTGGGGCGTGCGGTCCATTCCTGAAATTGACAGCCGTTATCCCCTTTGGGAGCAGCCTAATTTCCAACGCGACGTCGATGAGGGAAGATTTTATCTGCCCGACGCAGAAGAAGGAAAACGCGAGACTCTCGTCACCTCTGTCATCGACGCCACCCCGGTGCAATGCCTCCGCCTTCCGTTTCCCAGTTGGAAGGCGCTCGTCGCTGCGCTCACGATGGGAGGATTCTTCATCTTCGGCACCTATCATTGGTGGTGGCCTGCGTTGATCAGCGCCGTGGTGGCCACGTTCGCTGTCTGCTACTGGCTTTGGACGGGAACCGCTGTGATTCCCGAAAAGGAAAACAAAGACGTCGGACTCGGCCTCAAGCTGCCCTTGTACCTTTCGGGCCCCAAATCGGTGAGCTGGTGGGCGATGTTCATCACCATGCTTGCTGACTTCACCGCGTTCGTGAGCCTCGTGTTCGGTTACTTTTTCTATTGGACGATCCACGAGAATTTTCCGCCCGACTCCGCCAGGGGGCCAGGGTTGTTGTGGCCGTCCCTTTCAGCGGCTCTGCTTCTGGCTGCGTGGGGTGCGACGCTTTTGAGCAAGCGATGGAATCGTCTGGATCGCGCAATGCCTTTCTACGTGGGAATGGCATTGGCCGTGGTGCTCGCGGTGGCGGGCGCTGGCGCAATGATCGCGGGACCACTGCAAACGGGGCTTGATCCCAAAGCACACGCGTATTCCGCAATCGTCTGGCTGCTGGCCATCTGGGCAGCGTTCCACGTTATCGTTGGGGCCGTCATGCTCCTTTACTGCATCGCGCGCCGAATGGCGCAACGCCTGACATCGAAACACGACATCGATATCTGGAACGTCACGCTCTACTGGCACTTTGTGGCAGTCACAATTGTGATCACAGTTGCAGTCATCGGCGGATTTCCACTGGTCAAATGAAATCGAGCGATCCAGTCGCAGAGCCGCGTCAGAGCCTGTGGCTTCTGGTGATTTCGCCCATCATCTGGTCGGTGCATTTCCTTCTGTGTTACATAACCGCCGCAGTTTGGTGCGCAAAATATGCAGGGCCGGACAAATCACTGGGACCCGTTCGCACCGCGATATGCACCTACACAATACTGGCTGTCATAGGAATCGCATTCGTCGCCTTTCGCGGCTATCGCAAACATTCCCACGGAACCGCGGCCTTGCCGCACGACGACGACACGCCCGAGGATCGTCATCGGTTCCTCGGCTTTGCCACGTTGCTCCTGTCTGGCCTGAGTTTGATCGGAACCTTGTTTGAGGCGCTCGTGCTCGCCTTCTTTTGGAAATGTCACTAGGCCGTGAAAGTTAGTCTCGTCATCATCGGCGCCGCGGTTCTGCTCTTCGCATGGGCGGGACTCGGGCCATTCGCCGAACGCGCGTTCTTTGTCCACATGACAATGCACATGGCCGTCGTCGCAGTCGCGGCGCCGCTCATCGCATTGGGTATCGCGGACAGCCATTGGGATCCCGTGCGGCGCTGGCCCGGATTTTTTGCGCCAGTGCCTTTGTCGATTGCCGAGCTGATCGCGGTTTGGGCCTGGCATACTCCCGGATTGCATCACCTCGCGCGCCATACTCTCGGCGGATTCGTTGCCGAACAGGCAATCTTCCTGATCGCAGGATTGCTGGTGTGGTTGTCGGCATTCGGCGGCGCGCGCGGGAATTTCAATCGCACGGGCGCCGGAATTATCGGCCTTCTCCTGACCTCGATGCATATGACCTTGCTCGGCGCACTGCTCGCCCTGACTCCGCGTGCACTCTACGAACATCATCAGGGTTTTCATTCCCTGACCGCGCTCGGGGACCAGCAACTCGGGGGCGCCATCATGATTCTGATTGGAGGTGCGTCCTACCTCGCGGGCGGATTATGCCTGAGCCGGGGCTTGCTCCGGGAACGCGTGACGAAAACGGAATTCATCGCATGAAGCGCGAAGTCGAAACACACGGTCGCGATGCACGCTCTGAAAAGCGACAAACCCGGCGCCGCTGGGTGATGCGCGGCGTGCTGATCGCAGCGTTGCTTGGCGCCGCCGGATTTCTTCTCGCCGCTTCCGGGATCATTCCGATCACGGCAAGTTCCCGTCATTGGGCGATCACGCGCTGGTTTCTGAACTTCTCCAAGGAGCGCTCCGTTGCGACGCATTCCATCGGAATCAAGGTTCCGCCTCTGAATGACGAATGGCGCATTCTGAAAGGCGCGGGTCATTTCGAAACTGGATGCCGCCCTTGCCATGGCAGTCCCGACGTTCCGCAGCCGCGCATCGCATTTGCAATGACTCCGAATCCGCCGCCGCTCTCCACGCATGGACAGGATTTTGAACCCGCCGAACTATTCTACATCGTGAAACACGGCATCAAGTTCACAGGCATGCCCGCATGGCCTTCACAAAACCGTGACGATGAAGTGTGGGACATGGTCGCATTTCTGCGGAAGCTTCCCGAACTCGACGGCGAGCAATACCGGCGTCTCGTGCATGGCACCGCCACACCTGATGACGACGCCCCGTTGCAGGAACTCCTGCCGTCCAGGGGCACCCGGAACGTGGTCAGCCAGAACTGTGCGCGTTGCCATGGGAGCGACGGCAATGGCCGTGGGAATGAAGCCTTCCCGGCACTCGCAGGACAGAAGGAGCAATACCTTTATGCCTCGATGAAAGCCTATCTCGAAAAAAGGCGTCACAGCGGAATCATGGAGCCGATCGCTGCTGGACTTGACGATGCCGCAATGCGCGAAATCGCGCGCTACTACAGCGCCCTGCCGCGCCGTGCGTCCCCATCCACCAATGCCGCGGCCATTGCCCGCGGCGAAACAATTGCACTCCGTGGGATTCCCGCGCGCCGTGTCGCCGCCTGCGCGCAATGCCATGGACCGTCACCTGTCGAATCCAATCCATTCTATCCACGCCTTGCCGGGCAGTATGCCGGTTATCTCGAACTTCAACTCGGCCTTTTTCAAAAGCGTGCGCGCGGCGGGACACCTTACTCGCACGTAATGCATTACACCGCCGACACACTTTCAGCCGAAGAACGGCGGGACGTGGCGCTCTACTATTCGTCCCTCGAATACCAAACAACGGAGGATGAACCTTGATGCTCTGGCTCCAGTTCCTCGCCTGCGCCGCACTGATCACCTATACCGGTGCGAAGCTCTCACGCTACGCCGACAAGATCTCTGAGATCACCGGGCTGGGCCACACGTGGATCGGTGTCGTGCTGCTGGCGTCTGTGACGTCGCTTCCAGAACTGATCACGGGCACGACCGCGGTTGCGTTGCACCAACTGCCGGACATCGCCGCCGGCGATGTGCTGGGAAGCTGCATGATCAACATTGCAATCATCGCGGCGCTGGATTTCATCTATCGCAAGGAACCGATCCTTGCGTCCGGCGACCGCGCTCACATTCTCAACGCAGCCTTTGGCATTGCCCTCCTCGCCGTCGCTAATATCTCACTACTGCTCGGGAATCGCGTTCCATCAATCGGATGGATTGGCATCTACACACCCATCCTGCTCGCCGGATATCTCCTAGCCGTCCGGATGTTGTTTCGCATGGAGTCTGGCCGGGATTCGGAAACAGAATCCGGCGATGAAGCCGAAGCAACCCGCCGCGCGTCGCGAAAGCGGGTGTATCTTGGTTTCTCGATTCACGCCCTGATGATCATCGCCGCCGCCACATGGCTTCCAAAGGTCGGGGAACGGATCGCGGAGCAAACTGGCCTGGAGCAGAGTTTTGTAGGAACACTCTTCATTGCCTGGTCCACATCCCTTCCCGAATTCGTTGTAACCTTCACGGCGCTTCGTCACGGCGCTGTTCATCTCGCGCTCGGAAACCTGTTCGGCAGCAATACATTCAACCTGGCAATTCTCGCGATCGAGGACATTGCCTACACCAAAGGACCGCTCCTCGAAGCCGTGTCACGAAGCCATTCTGTCAGTTCCAACGCCGCCATTCTCATGACCGCGATCGCCGTGGTTGGACTGGTGACCCGCAGCAAATCACAGAAGCTTGGTTTCGGCCTCGCTTCCATCATGTTGTTCATCGTTTACGCCAGCGGAACCGCCATCAGCTACATGATGGGTCTAGGCAGCGCGGAGGAGTCACAATGAACTGCCGCTGGTACCAGGAAGCCGTAATCTACAGCCTCGACGTCGATACGTTCAAGGATTCCAACGGCGATGGCATTGGCGATTTCGAAGGGCTTCGCCAAAGCTGCCGCTATCTCGCAGCCCTGGGAGTGAACTGCTTGTGGCTTCTGCCGTTCTATCCCTCGCCGAACCGTGACAATGGATACGACGTAACCGATTACTACAGCGTTGACCCACGCCTGGGCACCATGGGCGACTTCGTGCAATTCACGGATGAGGCGCAAAAACACAAGATGCGCGTAATGGTCGATCTTGTGCTCAATCACACCTCGCGCGAACACCCCTGGTTCAAGGAAGCCTGCCGCAGCCGAACATCCCCCTTTCACAAATACTACGTGTGGCGCTACGAAAAACCGCCGGACACCGCGCACGAAGCCATCTTTCCGCCTGAGCAAAAGGGCATCTGGACTTACGAAAAACAGGTCAAGGCCTGGTACCTGCATCGGTTCTATTCACATCAGCCCGACCTCAACATCGACCATCCCCCAGTGCGCGAGGAGATGAAGAAGATCATGGCGTTCTGGCTCAAGCTCGGAGTCGCGGGATTCCGGGTCGATGCTGTCCCATTCCTGGTGGAGCTTCACGGTATGCGCGACGGCAAGCCGCACCAGGCGCTCAACTATGACTTCCTCGAGGAATTCCGGACCTTTCTGACATGGGTCAAGGGCGACGCCATCATGCTGGCCGAGGCGAATGTGGGGCGGCTGGATCAGCTTGAATATTACGGCGATAACAATCGCATGCACATGGTGTTCAACTTCCTCGTAAACCAGGCGCTGTTCCTCTCGCTGGCCCAGGAATCAGCACAGCCGCTCGCTGCAAGCCTGGCGGAAATGCCGCCCATTCCAGAGCAGTGCCAGTGGGGCATGTTCCTGCGCAATCACGACGAGCTTTCCCTGGATCGCCTTTCCGAAGAGCAGCGCGAGATCTGCTTTTCCCGCTTCGCCCCGCAGAAACGCATGAGGATTTTCGCGCGCGGCATTCGCCGCCGCCTCGCTCCGATGTTGCGGGGTGACCGTCGCCGTCTTCTCCTCGCCTACAGCCTCCTCTTCTCCCTGCCCGGCACTCCCGTTCTCTGGTACGGCGAGGAACTGGGGATGGGCGACGACCTGCGACAGCCCGGCCGGTTCAGCGTCCGCAACCCGATGCAGTGGTCCTCCGAAACCAATGGCGGATTCTCCAGCGCGCCGAAAAACAAACTGCTTCGACCTGTCGTGGACACGGGAAACTTTTCGTATCGGCACGTGAATGTGGAAAGCGCACAACGCGATCCCGGCTCGCTGCTGAATGCAGTTGAACAGATGATCCGCGTGCGACAGCAATATCCGCAATTTGGTTGCGGAACCTTTCGCCTGCTTCCCACAAATCGGCCGCGACAAATCCTGGCGCATGGATGCGGCGGCGACGAAAACCTCATGGTGGCCATTCATAACTTCACGGGCACCGCACAAAAGGTTGCGCTGCGAATGGATCACGTCACACGAGGCATTGCTTCCGATGCCCTCCGCGGCGAGGAACATTCCATCACCCAAGGCCGCTGCGATTTCAAAATGGAACCGTTTGGTTATCGCTGGGTGAGAATCAGAAGAATGTGAGAAACCAAAATCACGACCGCTCATGCGGGCAGCATGAACGATCCAAGCCATCTTCAGCTTTATGAAACGAATTGTTGTCATCACAGGCGCTTCGGCAGGAATCGGACGCGCGACCGCTCGAGCCTTCGCTCAGGACGGGGCCGACCTTGCCCTTCTTGCGCGAGGCACTGACGGGCTCGATGCAGCGCAAAAGGAAGTTGAGGCAATGGGACGCCGCTGCATCATCATTCCTCTCGACGTGGCAGACGCATCGGCCATGGAAACCGCGGCGGAACAAACTGAGCGCGAGCTTGGACCGATCGACGTGTGGGTGAACAACGCAATGGTATCCGTCTTTTCGCCCGTCAAGGAAACGCCGCCCGAGGAATTCAAACGCGTCACCGACGTCACATATCTCGGTTATGTGTATGGCACGCTTGCGGCCCTCAAACGAATGTTGCCGCGCGACAGGGGCGTCATCGTGCAGGTGGGTTCTGCTCTGGCGTACCGGGGCATTCCATTGCAGGCCGCGTATTGCGGTGCAAAGCACGCGATCGAGGGTTTCTGCGATTCGTTGCGAACGGAACTGATTCACGATCGCAGCCGCGTGAAGGTGACCCTGGTGCAGATGCCCGCTGTCAACACGCCCCAATTCGGATGGGTGAAGAGCCGCCTTCCCAATCGCGCGCAACCCGTTCCGCCCATCTTTCAACCGGAAATTGCCGCAGATGCAATCCTCCACGCATCCAGGCATCCGAAGCGCGAATACATTCTTGGCTGGCCATCATTGAAAGCGATCTGGGGGAACAAAGTGGCGACGGATTACGCAGACCGCGTCCTGGCGAAAAAGGGAATTGCTTCCCAACAAACCGATCAGCCCGAAGATCCGGATCGTCCTCACAACCTCTGGGATCCCGTGGCGGGCGATCATGGCGCGCACGGGCGTTTCGATGCGCGCGCCTCCCGCTGGAGTTTTCAATGGTGGCTTTCGAAACATCGTTATCCTGTTCTCGGAGGTCTCCTCGCGGCGCTCGTTGCAACCGCGCTAGTGAAGACCCACCGCGGGAATCGATGAGCAGCGGAAACGGGCGGGAGCGAACGGGAAGTCGGAGTTGGTACCGGTGGTCGGACTCGAACCGACACGACTTTTTAGGGTCCCAGGATTTTAAGTCCTGTGCGTCTGCCATTTCGCCACACCGGCGTGAACGATGTCACTGTAATGCGCCCAAAGTTTCCGGCAAATGCTATCACATCGTCGAGCAGGAAATCGGCAAGTGAACCAGCGCTGCTGTGGGCGCAGGGACTTTGCCCTTTGGTTGAAAGGGCTCGATTCTGTATTGTTTCGGAACGGGTAATAACCGCGCGCCAACTCACAATGAAACCATGGACCCACAATTCCAGGAACTCCTGCGATCCACGCTCGATCCCGAAATCTCCCGCTGTGCAGGATGGCGAGCGTTTCTTTGTCGACCGGCTCTGGCCGCGCGGAAAGAAAAAGGCGGCGCTGGCTCTCACCGACTGGCTCAAGGAGGCGGCGCCCAGCCACGATCTGCGCAAGTGGTTCGGCCACGATTCGAACCGTTGGCAGAAATTCCGCCAGGAGGCGATTTATGCAGGAAGTCCTTACAAAACGCGGCAGACACGACACACAACCAGTTCCATGACTCACCGATCCTTCGATTCGCTCACCGTTCGATCCATTGTAGTTGCCGCGATCTTCATTCTCATGCCTGGCCTTGCTCGCGCGCAAACTGCCCTCACCCTTGTGACAAACCAGGGCGCTCGGCTGATTTTCAAGGCGCAGCCGCGGGACGGCGCCTATCCAGGCGATCACAAAATCACTGTCATTCTGCCGCCCGGATATGAGTCGTCTTCAAGAAGGTATCCCGTGCTGTATTCCTTCGACACGCTCGACCTCAGCCGGGAACGCGACGCACTGATACGCGAACGATTCATCGAGCCGATCATCCTCGTGGCTGTCGATAACCGCACACCCCGTTCACGACGATACGATTTAACTCCGACGCAAATACCCGGAATATCGGAGCCAACCGGAGGACTCTCCAACTTCATGAAGGTCCTGATTCACGATATCAAACCGCACATCGATGCCCACTTTCGCACCTTGCCCGATGCTTCCAACACCGGCGTCACGGGTTTTTCATTGGGTGGCTTGGCGTCGTTTCTGATTGGAACGCAGCATCCGGAAATCTTTGGCCGAATCGGTGCGATGGAACCGGCTGTCTGGTGGGGAGGCTCGTGGGCTTCTGTCGAAAACTTTCGGGACCGTCCGTTCAAAGCCCAAAAGCCGCGGATATGGATCATGGGATCAGAGTTGGACTCGGCAAATGCTTGGAAGGCTATTCGACTGACCGCCGCGACCTTTTTGCAAAAGGGCTGGGTTGAAGGCGACGAGCTTGTATTTTACCAGGTTCACAACATGACGCATGGATGGGCGTCCTGCGCGACGCAAATCCGTGACATGCTGTATTTTCTCTTCAGGACCAAAAAACCAGAACTCGTCGACGCACGTTTGAACATTACCCACGGCGATCAAAACAAACCTTTGCGGCTTTGGGAAACCGGCGAATACGCGAACCTCTGCCTGGACCTCTTCTATCGCGGCGGATTCCGCGCCACCGCCATTGCACCCGCGTTAATTTCGAGTGATCCGAAAATTGTGGCCGTTGGCAATCCTGCATTGGGCCAACTGTGGCCGCAGGGAAATGGCTGGGCGACAGTCTCCAGCAAATACAAAGGGGTAAGGTCATCCCTCGATGTGGAAGGTTTCGAATGGAGAGATCATCCGCGTTTTCCGATTGTATCGAATGATACTGACGTGCGGGTCGACGGGGATCTCGCCGAATGGACGAAGCTTCCGTTCTCCTCGACCCGGGGGCGCGATCACTCCGCATCGACGAACGGTTTCGAGTTCAGTGTCTCGATGAATGCGTCAAACCTCTACGTCGCGGTTCAAGTCAAGGACACCTTCCTCAGCTTTCAGCCGACCCTCGGTGAGAAATTCCATCAGGATGGCCTGGAAATCACGGTCGATCCCCGTCCTGATCCCGTCCGGTCCATGGGCAGGGGCTACGAGAAATACTTCGACTTCATCTGCATCCGGCTGGCGCCGAGCGAAACCACCGCCGAGGTAATCCTCTCGCGCTACGACCAGTTCCTGCCGCCCGTGCCGGTTGGCGTTGATGTGGCGATCGGGAAACGCGAAGCAGGTTATTCGGTCGAGATCTCGATGCCCCTGCGTTTGTTGCAATCCATTTATCGGGACGCTCCAAAAGGATTTCATTGGAACGGGTACAAACCGGGGTCGGATGAATCGCAATCGGCGGACTGGGAGCGGTTCCGTTTGAACATCGGCCAATACGACAAGGACAGGGAGGGCAAGATTCAGGAGATTTGGTGGCAGCCGCCATGGGACGGACCCAACAACTTTCCGGGCTCCGGCACTTTCACCCGCTGATATTCACCAAATCATGCGCGTTCGTTGGCGACCTCGCGCGCTGACTCGCACTAACGGCGCATCCATGCGTGGAGTCCTCATTGACTCAGAGCTCCCCGACGACGTCATCGTTCATTTACTTCATCTTGCGGTTCCGTTTCCTCATCCCCGCGTGATGACCAGCCGGGACAACTCCTGTGTCCCCGTTGATTCGCCGCTACAGGACTTCACGGCGCTTATCAGTATGTAGAAAAAACTCTCCGATTCTTTGTCACCTCAGCGCGTGATCTGACCACTTATGCGCGATATGATGACCACCACGATGTCCCCGCGGGCCAACAATGATGCAGACCTGGTTTCCGAAAGCCTGGCGGGGAATCGCGACGCCTTCGGACAGATTGTTTCGCGATATCAGTCGCTCATTTGCTCGCTCGCATACAGCGCCACTGGAAGCCTCGGCGCCAGCGAGGACCTCGCCCAAGAAACCTTCATCACCGCATGGAACCGGCTGCGGCACCTGCGCGAAAAAGACAAGCTGCGCGCGTGGCTGTGCGGGATTGCTCGGAATCGGATCAAAAATAGCCTGCGACGCGAAGGCCGCGACCCTGTCCGCACTGCCGAAACCCTGGACGCCCTCTTCGAGTCGGCTTCGCCGGATCCACTGCCGCACGAACAAGCAATTGGAAAAGAGGAGGAAGCGATTCTCTGGCGCTCGCTCGCACACATTCCCGAAACCTATCGCGAACCGCTCGTCCTGTTCTATCGCGAACATCAATCCATCGAAACCGTCGCGCACTCTTTGGATTTGAGCGAAGACACGGTCAAACAACGGTTATCCCGCGGACGAAATTTATTGCACGAGCAAGTGCTTGCCTTCGTCGAACGCGCACTGGAGCGGAGCAATCCCGGCAGGACATTTACAGTTGGGGTGCTGGCCGCCTTGCCGGCGCTGACGTTATCCGCGCAAGCAGCCACGATCGGTGCCATCGCAGCCAAAGGAACAGGCACCGCCAAGACCGCGGGAGCACTCGGAGTTGGGGCGGTTTTTCTCGGGCCCGTGCTCGCAATTTTTGGAAACTACCTCGGCTATCGTTTAAGCCTCGACGGCGCCACTTCCGATCCGGAGCGCGCCTTCATCCGTAGGTTCTATCAATGGCTCCTGGGTTGCATCGTCGGTTTCATGCTCTTGTACCTGGCACTCTTCGCCGCAAGGACTCTGATCTCAGAGTTCAATCCACGGCTGTTCGTCCTGCTGTTGATCGGAATCGCAACATCGCAAGCGATCGGCCTCATCGCGTTGTGTTGCTGGGGCGCATGGCGCGAACGCTGCATTGCCGATGCGATAAAATCGGAGGCTCCGCCAGCGGCGCGGATCAAGCCAGCCTGGGAATATCGCAGCTCACTAACGCTGTTTGGCTGGCCCCTCGTGCATATTCGCATCGGTGGCGATCTCGCTGAGCGCCGCACGCCGGTCAAAGCATGGATTGCCGCGGGCGACATCGCGATCGGCCTGGCATTCGCGTTCGGCGGTGTTGCGATGGCTCCGATCAGTGTCGGCGGGCTTGCGATCGGGCTTCTTTCCTGGGGCGGATTCGCAGTGGGGATGGCTGCGTGGGGCGGCTTGGCACTCGGTGGGTTTGCGATGGGTGGATTGGCCTTGGGATGGCAGGCGTTTGGTGGATGTGCCATCGCATGGCAGGCCGCGGTGGGCGGCGCGGCGGTGGCGAAGGATTTTGCGCTCGGTGGGTTTGCCCATGCCGCGGAAGCTAACAATCAAATTGCTGCGGGGGTCATCGAACCGATGCCCTTCTTCAGTTCCGGCGGCTTCATTTTTCATCACATGATCTGGCTGAACTTGATCTGGGTGATCCCGACGGCGCTCTGGTGGTGGTTGCTGCGAATTGGCAACCGCCGAAACGCCAGCAGCCAGTGCATCCGGTGAAATACCGGGAGCCAACAATCCATTTCAGAACCTTTCAACGATTGTTGGAAAAAGTATTAATCTGCTTTGGGCCGCGCCATGTTGTTGCTTTCGCCGGCCGCTGCTCTTCTGGAAAAGAATGGAAATCTTAAAGCCGGCCACCGCGTCTTCGGTCTCGTCGGCGGCGTTTTCCACGACGGCACAGGATGATCCGCAATAGGCAAACATCCAGAGCATGAAATGGAATTTTCGGCGCTAAGGTATGCTGCCAGTTCCGATGGCATATCCACGGCCGCAGCCCGAAAATAGGAAGCCACGACAATTGCAATCGTCCGGTGAACCGCTTCATTGCGATAAACCAGATCGCGCTTGGAAAAGTGGATGGAAGGGTACGGGTTGGCTTCCCAGATGATCGGCATGCCCCGATGATCGAGGGAATAATCGAATGCGACAAAGTCCAGACCGAGCGCGCGTTTTGCCTTCTGAAATGCCGGGTGAAGACCGCACGGCGCATTGATGTAATTCAATTCCTCGGACCTGGTGATGTCGTTGACCACCCGATTACGACCGCGCGTTATCCATCCATGAGACACCTGAAGGTGATGCGCCACGCCGAAATCACCGGCCACTACGTAGCGGTATTTGCGATAGAGTTTGTCTGTTGGGCTCGACGAATCGATTAACTCGACGGCAACGGGCCGCGTGAATTCCCGCAGCGGAATCTTGCGCGCCTCGTCAGGAGTATCAGCACGCACCATCTGCTTCCCATGGCCAAAATCCTCTCGAACGAAGAAAGGAAATTGCAATCCGAAGAAAGATTCATGAAAAGCTTGAGGGTCGGTGATCCGAAACGTTTTCGGAGTACGCAATCCCGTTTCCCTAATCAGCTCCGAACCCTGCAACTTGGCGGCCCGGCTTAATCGATCCACCCGATTGATAATCGGAATCCCAGCTTGATCACATCGCGCTCCCAATTCGACTGCATGGCGGTACGTTCTTCCGGACCACGCCTCAACGGGATCCTGCAACCATGGAATTAATAGTCGGTATTGGTTGGATGCGCGAAGACGGCAGGGCAATTTTGCGGTTTCGAATCGGGAACGATGCTCCGGCAGATTTTCCGCAATCCAGTCCAATATTACATCATAGAAACCACGATAACGCCGGGCGTGATAAACAATCAGAAATTCGCAGGCCTTCATGGCATGTTGACCACTCGTCCTTCAGGGGAACCGTCTTCAAGCCGGGAGGCGAAGTATCTTCTCAGATAACGGTGCATTGCTGGCTTGTCCGTTGCCCACCGCCAGGCCCCATCTTTCCCCAGAGCAATATCCCTCTGCGGATCAAATTGGTGCTCCCGAAGGCCCCGATGTCTTTCTTGAGGCATGCGATCGCTCAACTCTCCATGCCAGAGATGAAGGACAGTGCCCGATATACAGGAAACCCTTTCCTGCACGTCGTTGTGAAAACGCAGCGCCCAGTCCTGATAATATTCGCGCTGGCGGGCATTCAGATGATGGAGTTCAACCACGATCTCGGGCCGGTTAAACGCTGCGCAAACGAGGGCCGTATCGCCTCCGCCAATGATCGACGCGTCATACCATCCATGCCGTTCAAGCACCTCCCGGCGCGCGACCCACGCCATTCCGCTGGCCGGAGTTCCAGCCGCACGACGCATTACAGCTCGCATGAACCCTTCAAAGGATCCGCGTTCTGCCAAAGCAGCTCCCATCGCAGGTTGCGCGACCCATTCCGGATTCACTTCAAATCGTGATACTCGTGCTTCACGAGATGCGTGAACCACCCGGTTGAACGGTTGCAACAAAGGGACCCGCTGCAATTCCTTTACGGCGCGCTCGATCCATCCAGGATCGTGGAAGAGCAAATCGCAATCGACCCACGCCACGTACCGGCAGGATTCAGGCAAACGAGACAATCCGTGGTTAAGCAAACGTTCCTTCTGCCACATCACGTCACCATCGGAACATTGAATCAGGATGTCCGCGTCCCCTTCCTTCAGAACAAACTCGCCTTCCTTTGCCAGCTCGACAGTGAGAAGCGGAGCGCCGATATGCTTTCGGAAATGTCGATAGTTGGCGAGGCGCCGTTCGTACCTGACAAAGTTGAAATACGTTGTGATGACCCACAACTCCGAGGAGGAACTGGCAGGCACGTTCATGGGAACAGCGTTTCCGCGGTCGGCTGCTTGCGCACCATGGTTAACCCATCGCCATACGGAACGTCGAAAACCTGATACCGCACATCGCGTTTCAGCTCGTCCATAAGGTCGCGAACCCTGTGTTCGTAAGATTTGTCCGGTCCGTAGATGCGTGAAGCGCGGACGACAATGCTATCGTGAAAAAATATTACTCCGCGTGCAGTAACCAGAGGTGCGAACGCTTCAAAATCGAACTTCGCCTGTTCATAGGAATGATAACCATCAATAAACACCACGCCGATCTCACCGAGGGCGCGATATCCCGGTTGATTCACGAACTGCTGAGTGGTGGCACAGTGGTGTTCAATATTTGTAACTCCAAACTTTGCGAAGTGTGCCTGCACGGCGGCCGGTTCCCGCCAAAAGCCATCCACGAGCGCGGGGTCGATGAATTGCACGGTGCCATCTCCGTCGTCCGACAGCGCTCGTCCGATCATCAAGGGCGCGAATCCGCGGTAAGATCCAATTACGACGGCTGTGGCAGGCTTGACGATCCGCGTTATCCCGTAATACAGCCACCCCAATCCCAGGTTCGCGGTTTCCCGCCTTTGGCCATGCCCCATCTGGGTCATGACTTCGTGTTCCAGGATATTTCTTACCCAGGTATCAAATGGTGCCCTCATAAAACGCGGAGGGTTTTACTGGCAGAATCCCCCGCTGGCAATGAAAAGCCTGCGGGAGCTCCGATGATTCGCGCGCCTCGACTGCATGCCACTGCGTGATTACCCATCCGCCAGCTTGACTTCGAATTCAGTGTCGGTAAGAACGCGCAATGGGAGAACGCGCAATGGGGTCGCATCTAAAACGTTGACAATTGCTTCTGAAGCTTCGCAACAAACCTCTGGCGCTCCGGGTCAGTCGCCAATAAAACTCCAAATCGCTTCACACCTTGTGCAGCCGCTTGATACTTCACACCGAC
>DASPIL010000041.1 GCA_035629175.1 Verrucomicrobiia bacterium
CAGGAGGACGCAGAGATAGCGGAGGAAGATGGTTGGTGAGGCAGATGAAAAGATGAAACGTTCCTCCTCCCCCCGGCCCCCTCCTCCGGCTGCGCTCGGAAGAGGGGGAGAGGGACACGGATCGAAAGGGAAACGGTTTTACGCCAATTACGCTGCTTTCCGTAAATTTCCAATCCGATTTCGTGTGGTTGGTGTGATTCGTGGTTTTCTAATTCCCTGCTGACCCCTGGGAACGCGGACTTTTGAACAGGAGGACGCAGAGATAGCGGAGGAAGATGGTTGGTGAGGCAGATGAAAAGATGAAACGTTCCTCCTCCCCCCGGCCCCCTCCTCCGGCTGCGCTCGGAAGAGGGAGAGAGGGACAAGGATTGAAACGGAAAACGTTTTTACGCCAATTACGCTGCTTTCCGTAAGTTTCCAATCCGATTTCGTGTGGTTGGTGTGATTTGTGGTTTTGCCATTCTTCTACTGATCCGTGGGCAAACGGGATTTGAACAGGAGGACGCAGAGATACCGGAGGAAGATGGTTGGTGAGGCAGATGAAATGATGAAACGTTCCTCCTCCCCCCGGCCCCCTCCTCCGGCTGAGCTCGGAAGAGGGGGAGAGGAACACGGATTGAAAGGGAAAACGGGTTTGCGCGAATTACGCTAATTTACGCGAATCGCCTGCTGCCGATTCGTGTGAGAGGTGATTCATGGATAGACGCCTCTGCGGCGGCTCCTGCTTCACAAATCCGCGTTCATCCCGGTCCATCCGTCGTTAAAGTTCTTCATTTCAATCCACGCAACTTTGCGTAATTCGCGCAAACCCGTTTTCTCCCTCGTGGTCAAGGGGCTTGCTTTACCTTCTGCTCAGGGTGCCAGCAGCACGCTCGTCACTCCGTAGAAGTCGAGCGGCAGCCATAACTCGTCACCGGGCCTTGCATCACCGAGCTGAAGATTGAATGGGAGGCAACTGGCCTGCGGGCCATGACCAACCAGGCGCAACGCCGCAGGATTCGATCGATCAAAGACGTCCACTTGCGCCCATCCCACCTGCGCCGCCACCAAGCCCGGGAACAACGCGAGATCCATGGCTTCCCCGGAAAGCTTCGCCGAACCGAGCAGTGTAAATTCCCCCTCACCGTTCAACACCCATGTCTCAAGCTCCGATTTTACACTGTTGCTCACAGTCAACCATTCACGGCCGGTAAGGAAGACATTCGCACCGTCAACGACTGCCGCCGAATTATATCGATTGGTGAGCGGCAGAGCATCGATCGCATGCGCAGCAATCCCATCGTAAGCGCTCGCCACCAAAGCCTGTGAACCTTCGCCTCCGCTGGCGGATATCCCATAAAATCCAATCGTGTAAAGAAGCGAGCCTTCGTGCGAAATTCCCTTGAGCGTTCCGGGAACATTGACTGGCTTTCGCGGCGTCGGATGAGCCGGATCCGTGTAATCGATCACATCCAGGAATGTCTTGTAAAAAGGAGACCAGTCGCCCGCGTTCGTCCAGCTGCCATAGGGCACGCTGGCGTTGTGGCTGAGATAAACCAACTCGCCCGCCACGTAAGGTTTGCTGAAGCCCCACCAGTTGTTCGTTGCAAGGTCGACTTCAGAGACAAACTCGGGCGCGAGTTCGTTGGCAACATCGAACGCGAGAAGCTGGCCGCCACCATTGCGACTCTGATTCGGGTAAGGCCAGAATCCAAGTCCTGCGGAAGGCCCGAACGCGACAGGATCCCATGGCCCGCCCAGAAAGGTGCTGCCGCCGCCCGCCCACACGAGCAGATTTGTTCCGAGCCACACAGGATGGAAATTTCCGCCCCACATTGGCACGGGCCGCGAGATGCTCGCCGAAACTTCACCCAGCACATTCAAGGCTGGCAAGGCGTCGAGTCCAACAACTGTCAGCCACACGTCGCTGGTAGTTAGAATATTTGTTCCTGCCAGCGCATAACCCGTTGTAGCTTGAAGAACGTAAAGGCTGTTGCTGCGAACGGTCGCACCCACGATCGGAGCGTTCGTAAAGGCGAGGTGTGACACGATCTGCGAGGAATCCGAGCGCGGCGCAACGATAATTCCCGCGTCGCCGTCGAAATCCCAACGCGTGCCGAACATCACTTGCAGCAAATAATCCCCCGCGAGAAAGACCTGGTTCACAGGCCACGAAAGAGCGAGCCGGCCCGTGACCTGCGGCGCGTCGCGATTCGTCGCGTCGGCGGAAAGCAGTTCTGTCGCGGATATCGAAACGATGCGATCCCTGTGCACCGTTGCGCGGCGCGGAACGAAGTCCTGCGATATGGTCCCGCGCATCACGAGCGAGTTTGTGTTGAGGTCAATCAACTGCACCCATGCCCGCGGATCGGGAAAAGATCCCTGCACAGGCAGCAGGATCAAACCTTCCTCAGCCAGAACATTGAACGCCTTTTCGTCCGATTGCGCTTCGCTGTAGGAATATGTGGTTCCCAACTGGACGCGGCTGGCGAGCGCCGGGTTCGACGGATTGGAGACATCGAAGAGCGAAACAGTTGTCCGATTGGTCTCCACGCCAACAGCAACAAGGCGATCGCCGAGCGGATGAATGTGCGTGGACCAGCCGGGAACCTCCAGTTCCCCTGTTACGACTGGGTTCGCTGGATCACTGAGATCCACAATCCACAACGGATCGATCTGGAAAAAAGTAACAATGTAAGCCCGCGTTCCGTCGAACCGCGTTGCGAAGAGACGTTCACCATGGCCCACTTCAACATCACCGAGCTTCGCCGGGGCAACAGGAACTCCGCCCGGCGGCGGCAGGCTGAATGTTTCCAGGCGGGTCAGCCGCGGGTTGCTTGAGACTTCGGAAATTGCCGCAAGCACGCCATCGCTCCAGTTCAACTTGAATTTGTCGGCGACAACGCCGCCCAACTGAAGCGAGGCATAGTCGTGCATCGTTCCGTCTTCAGCAGTGATGTCGATGATGTTTACGGTGGAACGCGACCCGTTGCCCGTACCGAGAGTCACTGCAAAGAAGTAAGTATCAGTTGCATAAACCACGTTGTTGTAGCCCGGAAACCAATTCGTCGATCGGGCGATGGGAAGTGCAGGCGTCGAAAGGTCAAAGGAAACAAGACGCGTTCCCCATTCCCAGACCGTGTTGCTTCCTGACGCTGTGGCACGCATGGACTGCGAAGCGACATACAGCGCATCGCCAACCATCCGGCTCTCGCTAATGAAGCCATCGACGGGAATCTGCGCTGCGATCGCCGGCGCGCCGTTACTGACAGCAACCACGAGAACGGAGCTTGCCCCGATACCGTAGGCAGGTCCGAAGCCGCCATACGTTCCGCACGTGTCGCGCGTGAGCAGCACGACATGATTAGTCTTCAGCAGATACAACTGGTCGCCTGCGGCCGGAAGGTTCAAGGTTCCGAGCAATTGCAGATTGTCGGGATCGCTGACATCGATGACCTGGAGCCCGCGGTTCTGATTGAAGAAGTAAAGTGTATCGCCGTGCAGCCGCCAGATGTCGGACTCAACAACCTCGCGAGTCCCCCCGCCGTTCGGTGCAGCCGGACCGAAGTTATCGAACGCTGCAAGGGATGAATCCGATTGCGCATCGAACTCGTTGGTGCCGGTGTAAAACCGGGTTGGGAGTGGCAGGGATGCGTCGGCACGGACGCGGAGGAATCCAAAATCCTTGTCGCGCGGGAGGTCAAACGTGAGTGAACTGCCTGCCGCGGCACCGCGTTTCACTGCGACGGGAACCCATGCGCCCGTTCCGAATTGAGTGCGGTGTTCCAGCACGATCGCGGCATTCCCTGGCGGAACCGAAGCCGTGACGTGGATGTTTGTCTTGCCGACCTGGACGGATTGAATCACGGGCAGGTTAGCGTGGGTGCTGCAGGCGAAAAGCAGAACGAACACGTTTGCTGCAGCCGCGAGCCTCTTGAAGCAAATCGATAAGGTTCTCATCACTCGGTACAACCGGAAATCCGGTTCAAGGTTACAGGATTCAAAAACAATAAGGCCTTGCATGTCACGCCAGAGCGGGAGGCGCTGGGGAGAGGGTGACCCACAAAGAGCAGTTTCCGCGACTACCACGCTCCTCCTCTCCCGGACCCTCTCCTCCGCTCCGAGTGGAAGAGAGTGAGCTGAACTAGTCGGCTGCAATTCCTTCACGGCACTGTGTTGGGATTGGCGCACCATACCACTTCCTTGGGCGGAAACACAGCGCCTCCGCGATAATCACTGGCAGGATTCATGTCCACAACCGCGTCACCGCGCAGAAACGACCCATGTCCGTCCACAAACAGAATATTTCCTCCTCGAGTGTGCCGCCCGGGAAACTGGCTCGCGAACGCCTTCGGTTGCCCTGTATAAGGCGGTTGCAAGGAAGATAACTGCTGCTCGCCCGCCACGCCCGCATCCAGAAACAGTGCCGTCCGCGCGGGTTCCTGGATGCTTGTGATCCTGATCTGCCGCGCGAAGCTGTCAAACGAACCTGCGGGCGTCGTCGATTCGAAATCGCCCATCAGTTTGGAGTTCATCGCCAGGGAAAAATTCGGGTAAGTGGCGGCCACATCCGAAAACCGCGCGCGCGGACAATGAAATACGTTGCGCGAATAAAACTCGAATTGAGACGAGGGAGTCTCAGCGTAGTCCGACATCTTTCGCGTCTTCATAACTTCCGGCATGGCGTTGTACCAGACGCCAACAGCAAACGGCTGGCGCGTCACTTCCCACGTATTGATGCCGTCGATAGCAGATTCCATCGGCAGCCAGTCCGCGTTGTCCGTCGAATACAATGCGGTCCCGATGCCCCATTGTCTCAGATTATTAAGGCAACCCACGCGCTGTGATGAAGTCTTTCCACGCTCCACGACGGGCAGGAGCATCGCAGCCAGAATGGCAATGATTGCGATGACTACGAGCAACTCGATCAATGTGAATCCCCAGAGACGCCGGCGCTGCTGAACGTGAGTCTTCATTTTGGAGTTTCGTTGGAATCAAAACGGATAGCCGCGGTGAGATTGTGCCGCACGTCGTCGAAGTCCGAATCGCTGCACGGCGCAAACTGTTTCGGAAAACCGGTGAACGTCTGTAACATCTGCCGATCGTTCAATTGCGCTAAAGTATTGCGGAATTTCTCAGCAGCGGTCGCTGACAGTGCAGGCTGCCCGGCAATCATGTAGCCGCTGTCGCGAAAACGGCCGATGGCAACAAGCTCGTGCCTTTCTGCTACCTGACGAAAACGAACCTCGCGCACAACGGCGATGTCAAAGCGTCCGTGCACGACCGCATCTACCGGCGTCATGTCGCTGTAAGGATTCCCCAGCGCATCGTGTGAATCGGAAAGCGATTGTCGCGGTGCGTCTCCGAGATACGAAACCTTCCCCATATCACGCTGGGTTATTCCGGCATTCGCAAGGTGCACCTTCGCCCAATATGTCAGCGTCGAATCCTCCCGTCCGAACAGCATTGAACGCCCGCGCGCGTCAGCCACGCGTTCAACACCTGAGTCCTTTCGCGTGAACAGAACCGCAGTGTCACCGGTTTCGCCGTCCGCGGCAGTGGAGGAAATTCCCAGCAACAACGGTTTAACGCCGATGTGCGACGCCTTCGCCTCGACATATTCGCGAGCGTTCATCTGCAGGAAATCCACATCGCCCGCGATGAAATCCAGGATGGCTTCGGCCTGCCGTTTATAAATGCGGAGATCCAATCGCGTCGCGGTGGGCGAGGCTGATTTCATTTGTATTTCGACGTACTGCAGGAGCGAGGCGGCACCGAGGACTCGGTCGAGTGGATTTCCCTGAACAACGAACGCGAGTGTGAGCCGGGTTTCGTTTCCAGGAAAACGCACAGGCTCCCGCCCGGCCATCGCGGCAAGAGTCTCGGAACGGATCGCAAAGAATGGCTTCGGCGAATCCCATATTTCCTGCAATTGCCGCGCAGACTCGGTGCGAAGAATGGCAAGCGCAATCGACTTCCTTCGTTGTTCCTCCTGCGTCCGAACGAGCAGGTATGAAGTCACCGTGATTCCCACAACCAAACCAGCAATCAGGAGCGCGAGCAGCGGATTGCGCGCGAGCCAGCGTCGCGCTCGAAGCGCGGGACTGGGTGCGTGCGCGAGGACGGGTTCGCGTCGAAGCCACCGTTCCAGGTCTTCGGCGAAAGCAATTGCCGTTGGATAACGTCGAGCGGGATCCTTGTCGATGCACTTAAGCGCAACGATTGAAAGTTCGGGGTCAGACCGGCAGTTGATTGCGCGAGGATTCAGCGGTTCATCGTGAATAACCTGGCGCAAGGTTTCCACGGGTCGCGCGCCTTGAAACGGAGGACGTCCCGTCAGGATTTCGTAAAGAATCGCGCCGAGGCTGTAAATATCGGCGCGGCAATCCACGCGCTTGCCCGCGGCCTGTTCGGGGGACATGTAACTTGGCGTGCCGATCAGTTCCGCGGTTTGTGTAAGCGCAGATTCCTGGTCAGCCAGTTGGGCAATGCCGAAATCAGAAAGATACGGCTCAAGGTCGCGATCAAGAAGGATGTTGCTGGGCTTCAAATCGCGGTGCAGGACGCCGCGACCGTGCGCGTAATGAACGGCTCGCGCCATCGTGGCAAGGATGCGTGCGGATTGGATCTGGCCCGCACGCACATCGGAAGCGTTTGTGAACTCGGGAAGTTTTTCAGCGAGGCTCCAGCCGGGGATATACCGCATGACGAGGAACGGATTCGCTTCGTGCTCGCCCACTTCGTAAATCGGCACAATGCGCGGATGATCGAGCTTGGCCGCAGCTTCTGCTTCGCGACGAAAACGGGCGAGATCCGCGGGCGAGGCCAGGTCGCCCATCCGAACACTCTTTAGTGCGACAATCCGATCAAGAGACCGTTGGCGCGCCTTGTAAACGACGCCCATGCCGCCGTGCCCGAGGCGTTCCAGGATTTCGTAGTCACCGAACGGAACGCCCTGGATGAAATGTTTCGATGCGGATTCAGCTTCGGGAACGGGCGCCGCGGGCGGGAGGCAGCAAAGTTCCAGGAGGCAGCGCGGACATTGCTGGAATGAGATGTCGCGCGGGATCTCGCCGCCGCACGTGGGGCAGATCTTCGCTGCGATGGCTTCGCACGTCTTCATTCGTTCACCATAAGTACAACAGGAAATGAAATCCGTGGTTACACGGCATCCGTGCCCCCATCACGGTCGCTACGCGAGGGCAGCAAACAACTGGCGAATTTCATCATCGATGTCCTCCTCCCGCGCCACGGTCTTCGCGATCTGCTGTCGCACAAGTTCTCCGAATCGGCGCCGCAGACGATGAATGGTGACCTTCAAAGCTCCCTCGCTTAATCCGAGTTCGGGTGCGAGTTGTTGATAAGGAGCGCTGGCATTGTTGGCTGTGAGATGCGGTTTTAAGCGTTGAAACAATTCACCCTTGCGGGCGGCGACGCATTCGGTTTCCAGCTGTTGCATGGCGCGTTCGAGCAGCATGAGCGCCCAGCGCCGGTTGAAGACCTTCTCCGGCGTTGAGTCATCCCGCGGCTCCAGCGCGTCTCGTTCCGCGGGGCGAAGATCGTCCCAAGAAAGGATCACCTGCCCTCCCCCGCGTTTTTGGGCATTTGCCCTGTGCCATTCGTTATCGAGATAATGTTTAAGCGAAACGAGGAGGAACGAGCGAAAGCGGCCTTTGGACGGCGCAACGTTTGCCAGCGCGTCATGTTCAAGGACGTGGGCGAAGAAAGATTGCGTGAGATCCTGCGCATCGTGGACCGAATGTCCGCGCCGTCGAACGAATGCGTAGAGCGGCCGCCAGTAAAGCTGGCAAAGCTTCAGCAAGGCATCCTCGGCTCCGCGTTCCGCCTGCAGCACCACACTCCATTGCGTTGTTCCAAAGCGGGCAGCCTGGCTGGCACCAGAGGTCCGGGGCGTGGGGAGCATAGCGGTTCGATCCTACCTTGCGACGCCCGTCTGGCAACTGCGGAAAACAGCGTAGCGCGCAGCGATCCCGGCATCGGTGGAGAAGCAGCGGTTTGGATCCCCTTCTCTTTCGCTCGGGGTCAAGTCCTCTCCCCCAGCCCTTCTCCCGCTCCTGCGTCGCAGGCGAAGGGAGACAGATGAGTCGTGTGACTGGAGGCGGGCCGAGAACGCAAGAACAGCGTCGGAATGCGCCCTAAGATTGCTTCGCCGGTTTCAAAAGCAGACGGAGGTCTGCGCTACGAACTCGCCGCGCAGACGCGCCGATACAGCGCTTCATACTGCGGCACAATCACGTCACTCGAGAAACACAATTCAGCCCGTTCCTTTGCAGCCGTGCCCATCGCCTTCCGGCGCCCGGCATCGCGAAGCAACGATTCCAACGCTCGCGCCATTTCATCAGTGTTCTCCGAATCCACCAGCACACCTGACCTGCCATTCTCCACCACTTCAGGAATTCCGCCCACTCGCCGGGCGACACTCGGGCAGCCGAAGCACATGCACTCCAGAATGCTCAGGCAAAAGCTCTCGCTCTCGGACGTGAAAAAACCCGCGTCGGAAATCTGCAGATAATCTTCGATGTCACGCACGCGTTCCAGCACGAGCAGGCGATCCTCAATGCCCAGCGCGCGAACATCTTCAGCAAACGGCGCAAAACTGTCGCCCGCCAGGAGGATCACCTTGAACGGACGATCAGCCCGCACGCGTGCAATCGTTTGCAGCAGCAAATCGATTCGTTTCACCGGCCTGAGGTTGGATGCGTGAAACACCACGGACTCGCCGTTAAGACCAAGTTCCCGGCGCACCTCCCCAGGCGTTCGTTGGGGGGGGCGCGGATCAAAGAAATTATGGATCACTTCGATCGGCCGCTTCATCTCCAGGAGCTGCAACGTTTCGCGACGCAAATATTCCGACACGGCAGTGACGGCATCGGATTGTTCCAATGCGTGATGAATTGCCGGCCCGTAATCCGGGTCACGCGCAAGGAGCGTGGTGTCAGTTCCGTGCAAGGTCGTCACAACGCGCGGCTGCTGGTGCGGCGGCAACATCAACCGAGCCAGCAATGCAGCCGTCGCATGCGGCACCGCGTAATGCACGTGCAACACGTCGAGCCCGAAATCCCGGCTGACCTCCGCCATCTTGACCGAAAGCGGCAGCGTGTAATCGGGATACTTGAACAACCCGTATGCATTGACCCCGACAGGATGGAAGTGCAGGCGCGGCACGTCGAATGGCAATCGGAACGGCCGTTCGTAACTGATGAAATGCACCTCGTGCCCGCGTTTTGCCAGTTCCTCGCCGAGCGACGTCGCCAGAATTCCACTGCCTCCCACTGAAGGGTAACAGGTAATTCCAATGCGCAGCGGCTTTGTCATCATACGTTTCGGATCAAAATCGCCGCGCGCCGCGGCCGACCTGTTCCAGCGAATTCACAATGAGAGGATCATTTGGAAACACCGCGATGGCATAGCTCACTCCCGCTCGCGCGCCGAGCAACCGCGCGCGCGTCAATTGCAGTTCGATGTAATTGCGCGCCTGCATCTGCGAGGCATGCGCTTCCATGGATTTGCGCCACGCTTCCAGCACGGCGGCATCAGAGACGTCGAACAGGACAGGGCTGATATCGCGGGGTTCCGCCTCAGCGGTCACTGCATAAAAATACAACTGTTGAATCGCATGCGGGGGCGCGGACAAGTCCTTCAAGCCGCCATAACGCGCAATCCGAGACGCATCGCGCACCAGTTCCCCAAGGCGCCAGTGATCCGGGTGTTGATTTCGCACGACGCTGGGTGCAAACACAATGGCGGGCTTCCTCTCGCGAAGAATTCCCGCAAGGCGGATTGCGTGGGACGCGCGCACTTCCAGATGCGCGTCACCATCCAAATCAATGAACTCGATGGTCGCTCCGAGAAAGCCTGCGGCGCTTTCGGCTTCAACAGTGCGCTGCGCTGGCGTGCCATAAGACCCGGCCTCGCCTTTGGAGCAGATGACAAAGTGAACGCGGCGCCCTGCGCGCGACTCGCTGGCAATGACTCCGCCGCAGCCGAATTCAATGTCGTCAGGGTGCGCGCCAAACACTGTGAGCGGCGCCGATTCAGCCGGGGAATTCAATGTAGGCTTCATCCGATCGATCAATACTGTCGCGTGGAACGAACGTGATTTCGGGTGCTTCTTCCTGGCGAAGGTAGGCCTGTTCGCCAGCCCCGGCAATGTAATGCGTGCAGTGGATCACCGACTGCATCCAGCGCAGCCGCGAGTCGCGCGTGGGACTGATCTGCTCCTTGCCAAAGGTGCAGTCGGGAAGCGTCACATACGAGTCGCCACCCTCATGCAATCGCAATTGGCCGTTCTCTGCCCTGGCGCGAACGATCTCGCCTTCGTAAGGAACGTCGACAAAACAATCCGTGATGTCACACGCGCTGCGCCGGACTTCAGTGTCGGCCGAACGCACAACGCGGACGCCTTCGAGCAATCCCAGCGCGCGATACATCTCCAGACAGAATTCACCCACGGTTTCAGCGCGAATGCTTTTGAACTTCTGGATCAGGCGGCCATTCAAGTAATTGGGCAGTTGAAGCGAGGTCTTCTCCTGCCAGTCCGGAGCAATGCGCTTGAGGCTGAGCGGTGAAAACTTGCGTTGAACCTTGTTTGCAACGACGAAGTTCAACACGGCCGGCTCTTGCGTTGCGCGGTGGCGAAGGATCGTGCGGGTCTCGCGCGGGTCGTGGTCGCTGTCGTGGTAGAAGAAAACAATTTCGCCGCCGAGTTCCTGCTGCAGGCGGCGCGCTGTTTCGAACTTCGCGAACAGGAACCGCCGCGGAAAGAATCCGCACGGTTGCTGGCCGAAGCATATGACAGGATGATTCATTGGGCGGTTGCTTTCCTGGGCGCGCGTGGCAGGAACAGTTGGAGGATGATACTTAATAACACGCAACCCGTGCAGCCGATCACGTTGTACCAAAGATAGGAGAAATCGAGCACGGGAAAACGAAGCCGCAGGAAATACACGGCGAAGATTGCCGTCTGCGAAATGACTGCGGCCCAAAAAACCGCGGTGCCGCCAACCCATTTCACGAAGAACGCAACGAGGAAGATTCCGAGGACCACGCCGTAGAAGATCGAGCCGATGATGTTGATCGCCTCGATGAGATTCTCGGCGAAGCCGGCAAAGAGCGCGAAGGCGATCGCGACCAATCCCCACACCGCTGTCCACCACTTTGCAACCCGCACGTTGCGTCGCTCGTCATGCGCGGCGAGCGGACGGAAGTGCCGCCAAAGGTCGATTGTGGAAGTTGTGCCGAGCGCATTCAGTTCGCCCGCCTTTGAAGAAAGCGCGGCGGCGAACATGACCGCGACCAGCAATCCAATCGCGCCATGCGGCATTTGCGACAGGATGAAACCGATGAAGATGTAGTCAGAGTCTTTGATCTTCGCGAGCGGGTCGCGCGCACGCAAAAGATCCTTGGCTTCCTGGCGCACTGCCTGCGTTTCCGCTTCGCGCGCCAGCATCGCCTCCCGTGCAGCAGTTTCGGCAGCTGCATCAGTACTGTGCCGGACCTGCAGCCAGGCGCGGATGGCTTCGCTCTTGGCTGCGTGCAGTTGCGCATGCTTGTCTTCGACCGCCTGGAACTCAGCGCCGTGCGTGCCCGCAACATGTCGCTGCCATTCGACGCGGTTGTAAAACACGGGCGCGGGCTGGAACTGATAGAAGACGAACAGCAATGCGCCGATCAGCAGGATAAAGAACTGCATCGGCACCTTGAGTACCGCGTTGAACATCAAACCCAAACGCCCTTCGCGAAGCGCGGCGCCGCCAATGTAACGTTGCACCTGCGACTGGTCGGTTCCGAAGTACGAGAGCGAAAGAAACAACCCGCCGAACAATCCGCTCCAGATCGTGTATCGCTTCTCTGGATCCATCGAATAATCCACGGCCTGCAGCTTGCCCATCGCACCCGCAACGTGTGCCGCTTCGTTAAAGCCGAGCCCGTCAGGAAGCCGCGCGATCAGGAGAAGGAACGCAGTCACCATGCCTACAAAAATAATTCCCATTTGCCATTTCTGCGTCAGGCTGACTGCCTCGCTTCCTCCCGTCACCGTGTAAACGATCACAACCACGCCGATCCCGATTACGGTCAAATCCAGGCGCCAGCCGAGCACCGTCGCGAGGATGATGGCTGGCGCATAGATCGTCACTCCGGCTGCGAGTCCGCGCTGCAGGAGAAAGAGACCCGCACCCAGCAGCCGCGTTTTTGCATCGAAGCGGTTGCCCAAATATTCGTAGGCCGTGTAAACCCCCAGCTTGCGATAAATCGGCAGGAAGACGGCGCAGACGATGATCAAGGCGAGCGGCAGGCCGAAGTAATTCTGAACAAACCCGATGCCGCTTTCGAAACCCTGGCCCGGAATTGACAGGAACGTGATGGCGCTCGCCTGCGTTGCCATCACGGAAATTCCGATCGTTCCCCACTTCGTGGTCTTGCTTCCCTTGAGATAGGTGTCGAGATGATTGGTATGGCGCGTGTGCCATGCGCCGTACGTGGCGATGCTGATCATCGTTCCGAGCAGGACGACCCAATCGAAGGTGTTCATCGGTAGTGTTGCGAAAACAGCGTCAGCAGCACTACGACCACCGCAAAGAACGCGATAACGAAGATGTAAATCCCGCGCCAGTTCTTGAAGCCAGGAACGCCCGGAAAGTCATCCGGATCGGGTTCCGGCTGGACGCTCGGCGGTTGGGAGGATGATTCCGGTTTCGAACCGCTCATTTGCCGAGTGAGACCAGGTTCGCAAAAAGCCTGTAGGCGCCGGGAACGCCCGCCGGCAGCTGGCGAAAGAACGAAAGTCCTGTGTAAACGATGTGGCCCTTGCCGTGCGGTGCAACCAGCAGCCCGCCCTCAAGTGATTGTTCGTTGGGATCGTTGCACGCCAGGATCGGCGTGAACCTTGATTCCCACTGATTCGGAAAATAAAGGCCGCGCTCCTGCACCCAGCCGCTGAAGTCCGCCGCGGTGATGCGGTTGGGCTTGTTCAACACGGGATGCTCGGGCGCAAGCAGGCGGACCTCCGCGGTTTCATCCGTGACGCGCGCTCCCGACAATCGCAATCCGAACGGCGCGGGAAGCGTGTTGTTGGCGCGATTGTATTGAGCGACAACGGTTCCGCCGGCTTCAGCAAACGCAGCCAGCGATGCGAGCGTTGGACCGAAGTTCGTTCGCACGTTGAAAGCCCGCACTCCAATCACAACCGCGTCGAGCCCTGCGAGGTGATTGGTGGTGACCTCGCCTTCGAGGACCGAAACATCACAGCCCAACTGGCGCAGCGCCGCGGGAATGTCATCCCCAGCTCCGGGTATGTAGCCGACCTTCTTCGCGGCGATCTGGACATCCATATTTACTGCGCGGATCGCAGCGAGCGGATGCAACAACTGCAGCGGCAGATGCCGGTATCGAACCTCGGCGCGTTCATGCCGGAACGTGGTGCTGCCAATGGTCGCGCTCGCAACAATCTTCGCGGAATCCATTTCCTGTGGCGCCGTGACCGTGAACCGCACGGGATGATTCGCGCCGGCTTCTTTCAGCCTGAAGTCCTGTCTCTGCGGCGACACCTTCCATTCCTTGGGCAATTCGAGTTGAACCCTGCCTGCGAGATTTCCGCGGGCCGCCGTGAGTTGAACCGTCAATTCGCGTGTTGAACCTGGAACGAACACAGCGACATCGGAACCGAATGACATGGAAATCGGAGGAATCACCTGCGCGGGACGATCCCCGCCATCGACGTCGCCCTTCAGCTGTACAGGTTCGTCCTGGAGCACGATGCGTTGTCCCCCGATTTCGAACGTGTGTTCCAGTGGGAAGGCTGGAGGATTGTCAGGTTCAGTGATCAACGCCAGGTCATCGACGCGGAAAGTCCCGAGGGCGCGATCGGCGCGCAGCCAATACGGATGACTCAACGACGCGGTCAGGGGCACTGTGATTTGGGATTCTTGTTCTACGGGCGTTCCCGGTTTGAGATCGGCTGCTGCCTTGAGCAACTCCGTACCGCTTAAACGCGATGAAACCCAGCGGACAGGCATCTTTGAAGTAATCAATGCGACATGCTTGACGCGGAACTGTTCGCCAGGAACAACTTCAGCCGAACTCACCTGCGAACGGAACGTTAAGCCAGCGCAGTCGGCAATGATCCGATCGAGCTGTCGGCGCTTCTCGGAGGTGACCGCATCGATTGGCACATTGGATAGAGCGGTGCGGATCTTGAGCAGCAAAGGGACGTTCGCGGAAAGGTCGTTCGTGTTAAACTTTTCGAGCAATTGTCCAACGAGCGTCGCCACGTCGCTGCCGCCTGAAAGCCGATTCCAGGTCGTATCGACGCCTTCCATGATGTCGTTGGTTGCGGGCGCTCCATCGAGAAGGTTGAGCGATTCCGAACGCGGTCCGCCACCGCCGCCGCCACCGAACCCGCGAAAATTGTCAAACCCCTGGGTCTTGTGCATCGCACGGCTGCGAATCGCCAGCTCGTTCAGCGAAGTTCCGGAAACCGGATGTTCCCCGCCGATTTCCATCTGCAGGCCGCCACCGCCACCGCGATTCATGTAAATGCGTTTGGGCTGCCAGGGCTTCAGCGTCTTGAGTTGCTCGGGATAAGCGTTCTTGTCACCCGCAATCTTGAAGGCCTCAGCAGCGAGCACGGCCGACGCGGTATGATGGCCATGCGTTCCGCCAGGCTGCGTGGTGAAGCGGGTGACGATGACGTCGGGTTGGAAATAGCGGATAATGCGGACAATATCGGCGAGCACTTCATCCTTGTTCCAAATGCTCAGCGTCTCCTGGTAATCCTTCGAAAAACCGAAATCGATGGCGCGCGTGAAGAACTGCTGGCCGCCATCCAGTTTCCGCGCCGCGATCAATTCCTGCGTGCGCGCAACTCCCAATCGTTCGTCCAAATCGCCCGCCAGCACGTTCTGGCCGCCATCGCCGCGAGTCAGCGAAAGGTAAGCCGTGCGATAATTTTTGCCGCGCGCGAGATAACAGATCATCTGCGTGTTCTCATCGTCAGGGTGCGCCGCGACATAGAGAACCGTTCCCATGTTTTGGAAACTGCGGAGTTCCTGGAGCACGGCGGCAGGAGTCGAATCGGCGCGCACGGAACGTGGCATTGCAGTGGAAACAAGCACACACGCCGCAAGCAGGCCGGCAATAGTGTGACGCAGCCGGGGCAGCTCGCGTGAAGGCATCACAAGAAAAAAGCCGGACCGGCCGCGCCGAGATACGGCGCGGCCAGCCGGCCGGGAAAACGGCATCCTGCCAATCATTTCAAGCTGGCAATGAGATCCCGGTTCAGCGTCACGTAACCGCTGTCATTCGCCTGCTTCGCGAGTTCAGTGGAACGGTTGGCTGCCTTGATGGCGCCGGCTTTGTCGCCAGTCTTCGCCAGGATTTTGGCCTGCAGATGCACGATGTAGAACGCCTCGCGCTCAGCAACGGCTGCATTCACCCATTCCTTCGCCTTCTGCAGGTCGAGGTTGTGATCGTAGTAGAACATGGCAGCCTGGAAGTACGGCTTGCGCGCTTCGTTGGAGGCCATCACCTGGTCAATCTGCGCCTTCAACTTGTTCACAAGGTCGACCTCGATCTTCACCGGCACCCGCACCTTTTCCCATTCAATCGCCAGCGTCGCGGAATCGTCACGGAGATCGTTGATGCCGATCGTGAACGTCTCAACGGATTGGGCGAGCTTCTCGGGCTTGGCCTTCACGCGAACGAGATCGTCCTTCTGGTCGTATCGATACGAGCCCCATTGTTCGGAGCCTTTGCTGATGATGACCGTCCACTCGTTCTCACCTGGAATGGTAAAGAGTCCGTAGGTGCCCGCGGGAACTTCAGCGCCATTGATCCTTACGGGCGTGCTGAAGGTAATCCTCGTCGCGGTGTTCGCGCCGGTTCGCCAGACTTCGCCATGGGAGACGAGTCCGCCGAAGATTTTGCGTCCCTTCACGCTGGGCCGCGAATAAACAATTTCCACGTCAGTCAGTCCGACGCGCTGCTTCAGCGTGGAGGCGGGGCTGGGGGCTGGGAACTCAACGCGCGGCGCCTGTTCAGCGGCGTTCGCGACCAGGAGACCGACGGCTGCCAACGTCAAACCAAGTATTTTCGAATTCATAGAGTTGATTGCGACTATCGTTGCTTACTGTTTTTGAACTGTAAAGGGCACGGAAAACTGCGTGTTTTCCCATGACATCTTCAAGAGACCACCGCCGGCCGGATTTCGTTCGAGCGCGATGGTGAATTGTTCAACCGGGCCGGCGACCGTTTCTTTCTTGAGATCGACGCGGGCGACATCCTGTTTTTCGTCGTACTGGGTGCCCCACTGGCCGACCTGCTTGTTAATGATGAGCTTCGCTGAACCGTCTTCCATCGGCAGCGTGTATAAGGTGTAAGCGCCGGGAGGAACCACGGTTTCGCCGAATACAAGGGCGCGCTGCGTCGTCATCAGCGTCGCTTCGTTGGCGCCGGTTCGCCAGACTTTGCCGTAAGGAACCAATCCGCCCCAGATTTTTCTTTTCTCCTGGTTTCGAGCGTTTGTGATTGAAGGGCGGGCGTAGTAGATCGCCACGCGCGCGCCATCCACGTTTACACGCGCCACATCCGGCGGGCTGGCCGGGCGCTGTTGCTGCGCGGACGCCGCCATTGCGGTTGCCAAAACTGCCGCTGCCACCATGCCGTATACAAATTTCATGCGTTCTCCTGGGTTGAAGTGATAGCTGTAAGGAGGGAACTGCCCCGATTTTGGTTACAGCCAGCTGCGAACGCCCGATTGGCCGCCTGAGCGCCGACTTGCAGTCGCTTAACGCACCATTCTGCCTGGCCGGCCAACTTCGTCCACTGGTTCTCGTTTATGGAATCGCAATAGCTCTGAGTCTGTGCGCGCGGGTTCTTCGATCATTGTAAGCCAACTGCAAGCCGGCGCTCCGACACCGCTTGGAGCCAAGGCTTCCCCGCTGCGTTCTCTTACACCGCCGCTTTTGTCACTTCAGCCCCAGCATCAACGGCCTTCACATCAATCCAGAATCGGCTTCCCTGCTTGCCGTCCGATTCCATCCCAACCCTGCCGCCCATGCGTTCGGCGGCTTTCCGCACGATTGCCAGGCCTACCCCGGTTCCTTCGTAATTGAGGCTCGGATGAATGCGCTCGAACATTCCGAACAGCCGCCGCTGATATCGGGGATCAATCCCGATGCCATTGTCGGACACCCACAGCCTGACGAAATCATCCTGCCGTTCACTCCAGACGCGCACGTGCGGGCGCACTTCGGGGGCCACAAACTTAACCGCGTTTGTCAGAAGGTTCGAAAGCGCCTGCGTCAGGGACGGCTCATGCCCCAGCACGTCTGGGAGCGGTTCGATTTCAATCAACGCCGCAGGTGATTGCATCCCTGGGTATTGCTCCACGATCTGGTGGACCAGCTTGTCGAGCGCGACGCGTTCCAGCCGGAATTCGACCCGCGCGATGCGGCTGAACGTCAGCACGTCGAGGATCATCTTGTCGAGACGATCAGCATTGGCCGCGATTCGCTTCAGGAATCCGTGCGCCTCATCCGGCAGCGACACGGAATAATCTTCGAGCAACGTTTCCGAATACACCTTCATGCCACGCAACGGCGCACGAAGATCGTGGGAAACGGTGTAGGAGAATTCCTCCATCTGCGCGATCGCCTCGCGCAACGAGGCGGTGCGTTGATTCACCAGTTGTTCCAGCGCTTCGCCGCTCTTCTGTCGTTCAATTGCAAAGACGACCTGGCTGGCAATCGTCTGCGCCTGCCGAATCTCCTCAGCTGTGAAGTCATGCGGCGTGTTGTAATACAGCATGAACTTTCCAAGCAGACGCTGCTCGTACGTCAGCGGAATAAACGCCAGCGCGCCAATCCCCTCCTGCTCCGCAACAGCCTTCAACGCAGGAGGCAGCGGAGAAGCTTGAATATCCTTGAACCAGACTGGCGGAGGATTGACTTCATCCCCGCGCCAGGGCGAGTGGCCTTCAGCCGCGTTCCGATACGGATCGGAAAGATTCCGCCATGCCTTGAACCGCAGAACATTATCTTCATCGCGCAGCAGGATTGCGGCACGGTCCGCGCCCTGGGAGCGGCAAACGGATTCAATCGCCGCCGCAAGGATTTCGGGCATTGCGGCCGCGCGATTGATCGTCGCAACGAGGTCAAAAAGCGCCTGTTGTTGCCGTTCCGTGCGCTTCCTCTCAGTGATGTCGCGGGCGATCTTCGACACACCGATGATGTCCCCGCGATCATCGCGAACGGGTGAAACCGTCAGCGAAACGTCAAGCAACGAGCCATTCTTTCGTTTGCGGACGGTTTCAAAATGAATGATGGCCTCCCCGCGGCGAATGCGATCCAGAATTGTCGTTTCCTCCGGATGCCGTTCGATCGGAATAAGGATCAGGATTGAACGGCCGATTGTTTCCTCGGCGCGATATCCGAACGTTCTCTCCGCGCTGCGATTCCAGCTCGTGATGATGCCGTTCAAATCCTTGCTGATGATCGCGTCGTCTGAATGCTCCACGATTGCAGCCAGGCGGCCCTTGGCTTCCTCGGCGCGTTTGCGTTCCGCGATTTCCATCTGCGCCTTGCGATAGAGCTGGGCATTGTCGATGGCCATCGCGGCCTGCGAGGCAATCGCAACCACAATGCGTTCCGCGTCGTCCGTGAACACGCCGGGCTGGGAATGCACGTACAACAGGCCGCCGAGAACGTCACCTGAGCGCGAGATTACCGGCACTGACAGGTAACTGCGAACCGGCAGACGCCCGAAGAGGGCTTCGTCCGGCAGGCGGTGCCCGTGAGAATTTTTATCAGTCATGGCATCGTTCAGTCGAATGATGCCCGCTGCATGGAATGTTCGATGCAGGATGGATGTTGCGCCCGAGGTCATTCGATCTGCAAACGCCTGGGGCGGAACTCCTGACACCACGTGAAGGGTCACCGGTCCGCCCTTAGCGTCCTGGGCTGTATAGAAGAATGCACCAATCTGCGCCCCGGTTACTTCGCGTCCCGCATCCGTCACCGCCTGGACGAGTTTTTCCAGATTCAGTTCACCTGCGAGCGTTGAGCCCACTTTGTTGATGAGTTCCAGCGAACGCGTGCGCTGGCGCAGAATCTCCTCGGAACGCTTGCGTTGCGTGATGTCCTGCACGAGGGCGACAAAATGATCGATGGCACCATCCGCGCGGCGCACACAGCGAACCGATATGATCGTGTGCACCACACGTTTGTCTTTGCGCAGGAAGCGTTTCTCCAGCGAATACCCGTCCGATTCACCAGCCACGACACGCTCGAACCGTTTTCCGTCAATGGCCATATCGTCGGGGTGAGTGATGTCGGACCAGTTCAGCTTCAGGAGTTCGTCCCGATCATGGCCAAGCATGCGGCAGAATTCGTCGTTCACCTCGATCATTCGCTTGTCCGGAGAGGAAATCACCATGCCAATCAAGCCCAGTTCGAAATAACTGCGAAATCGTGCCTCGCGGTTCTGGGAAACGCGCTCATGCGATGCGACGGCCGCCGCGGAACGCCAGAGCAGGCAGCAGAGCAATATCAGCAACGCGAGCACCAGCAGCGCAATCCCGGTTCCGCGATCCACAAAATTTTCCTCGCGGCCGCGGATGAAGAGCCAGCCGAGCGCGATGGGAATCACGATGACGAACGGAAGGGCCGAGCGGGCGAGGACGCCTGCGGCGCTTTTTTGACGCAGCGTGTGCACGGGTTCGAGGTCAGGAACGCTCGCCAGAACCGCGACGCCTGCGGCGAGAAGCATGGTTGCCGTTGGCATTGCAATGCCCGTGATTTTTGCGATTGAAAACAGGTTGTTGGCGTTGAAGCCGTATCCAATCAACCCAAGCGATGCGATCGCGATGGTGAGAATGGCACAGGCCGGCACCAGGCGCCGTTTCCTTTCATGCCTCATCAGCACGAGCGCCGTGCCGAGCAAAAGGAACGAAACACACGCCGGCGGCCCCATTCTTCCCGGCGCTGCCGCGCCTCTGAACGACCACGCGCCATCGGTGACAAGAAGCGTGTCGATTCCGAAATCGACGCCCAGCAAATGTTCGGCAAGGGTCACGCCGCCGAGCAGCGCAGCACCTGCTCCCAAGGCGCTCGCAGTGGCATGGCCCCACCTCGCCTGGAACACCCTAAGCAAAAGCGCCGCGCCAATCAGCGCGGCAGCGATCGCGGTATTAGGAAACATCGAGATGCCGCTGTTCAGCCAGTCGGTCAGCCGTGGACTGCGAATGAACCAGCCGGTGAGCGTCACAATCCCAGTCAGCAACACATATCCAGACAGCGCGCCGATGAACCACCGCAGAGGGTGAGACCTCTCTGCTGCCTTTCCATTCACCGGCGGCAAAGATGCTGGCGATGATGGACGAGACTCGGTTTCAGGTTCATGCACAATCATCTCGGATTTTCATATGCGTATTAAAACGCTGGAATGATGGCAATGGGAAATCCCGGCGTGAGCCCGAGCGGGGTGCATCGTGACGCTGTCCCCGTTTTCTCTTCACGCCTGCGACGCAGGAGCGGGAGAGGGGTTCGGGGAGAGGGTGCTCTGATTCGTTCTACAGCGTGACGTCGTTCCCAAGCTCAAACGCTCCTCCTCTCCCCAGCCCCTCTCCTCCGCTCCGAGCGGAAGAGAGGGAGTTGAATGGGGCTTTACACGCAAATCAGGGCGCTCGTTTCCAGGCTGCTTTCTCCCCTCGCCTGCGACGCAGGAGCGGGAGAGGGGCCGGGGGAGAGACCTCTGAGGTAGTCCGTCAATCATGGAGTTGAAAGATGTTCACACGCATTTCATGCAGCGGGTTGGTGTGGAAGAAGGGCAGCGTAAAGGCTCTCGTAGAGTGTGACTCCGCGGCGCTGCAAGCTCCGCAG